>DATLGP010000285.1:0-11682 GCA_035540395.1 Actinomycetota bacterium | reverse complement strand
ACCGCAGGTACACCTCGGTCGTTACGGGCGACCAGTATGGCGGGGCCTATTTCTCCGGTGACGGCAGGGCCCTGGCGTTCAACCGGTTCGGGCCGGCGCCCGACTTCACTTCGACGGTCTATCTCACCCGATTCGAAGAATTGGAATAGTCCCGCCTAGTCCTGCTTTCGGGCAATCGCCTTGCCGAGTTCCAGTTTCGTCATTTTCGACCTGCCCTTGATATCCAGCTTGCGGGCCCGCGCCATCAACTCGTCCTTGGTGTTCCCCTCGACGTCCACCCCGCCGGCGGTCTCGCGCCGGGTGTTCTTACCGCCTTTGGCCTGGGGATCCGACGGGCCCTTGCTGTCCTTGGGCTCCCAGTGGTCGCCTACCTTCTCGAACGAGTGCTTGAGCGAGGCGATCGCCGTCCGGTGGGCACGCTCTTCGTCGTCGTACTGGTCGTGTGCCGATTCCAGCGTTTTGGCGTAGGTGCGCCGGGCTTTTGCCGGTGATCGCTGAATCGTGCCGGGAAGGTCTTCCTTGGTGTCCTTTGGCATCTAAAGCCTCCTTCCTTTTGAATCCTTCGTCGACGGTCCTCGCCATAGAGATACCCGCGGCATAGGAGCGTCAAGCCGGCAGCCTGGCTCGTGTTGCCGCCGGGGGGACAGTTCAATATCGAATGGCCGGGTGGGTAGGTATGAGCCTTCTGCCGAACGGTAACAAAGCCTACTGAGGTCCGGATGCTTCTATACCTGGGTATCGCCATCCTTGCCGGAGCCACCATCGTTTACGAGGTGGCCCTCACGCGGATCTTCTCGATCGCCTACGGCTACCACTTCGCCTTCCTGGCGATGAGCCTGGGACTACTCGGCTTCGGCATGAGCGGCACGATGATCTCGCTCCGGCCGGCGTGGCGGCAGCGGCTGAACGGTGCCCGGCTCGGCTGGCTGTCGATTGCCTCCTCCACAACCTTCTTCGCCGGTTACCTGGTGGCCAACTTCATCCCGCTCGACCCCTACCGGGTGGGCTGGGATCCCACTCAGCTTCCGATTCTGGCGACTTACCTGCTGGCGTACGCACTTCCATTCCTGCTCGCCGGTCTGGTTCAGGGTCTGCCGATCACCACCTGGCCTGAACGGGCGGGAAGAATCTACGCCGCATCGCTCGCCGGCTCCGGTTTGGGCGGCCTCCTCGCGCTGATGAGCCTGGAGCGGCTGGTGGCGCCGAGTGCCCTGACGGCGGCGGCCGGGGGCGCAGCACTGAGCGCACTGTTGTTGGGCAGGGTCGGCTTCGACGGCTCCGGTCCGGGGTTGTCCGCACCAAAGACGTTAACCGGCGCCGCCGTCGCCTCGGCCGTCGCGCTGGCACTCGTCACCTTTGCCCAGCCGGCCTGGCTCGGGGTAAGGATGTCCGAGTACAAGCCGCTCCCTCAGCTTTTGCAATACCCCGATGCACGGGTGGTCCTTAGCGCCGCCAATGCTCAGTCTCAGGTTGATGTGGTGGATAGCTCGTCGGTGCATTCTGCCCCGGGACTGAGTCTCACCTATCCAGGCTCGCTTCCCCGCCAGTCCGCGTTGGTGATCGATGGAGAGCGGGTGCTTCCGGTGACCCGGGCGGACGACCTGGAGCCCGACTTCCTGGAAGCGCTGCCCTCGGCTCTCGTCTACCGGTTGAAGCCCGAGGCTCGAACGCTGGTGTTGGAGCCCGGCGGGGGCCTGGAGGTAGCTTCGGCCCTGCACGGGACCGCCTCCTCGGTGACCGCCCTCGAGGTCAACCCGCTACTGACCGAACTGCTGCGGGGGCCGCTCGCCTCCCGCAGCGGTGAGCTGTTTCGAGACCCGCGGGTCCGGCTCATCTCCACCAACCCCCGGTCGTACCTGGCCTCCGAACAAGCGGGATTCGATGTCATCTCGCTCGCTCTTTCGGAGAACCGCCGGAGTGTTGCGGCCGGCGCCTTTTCGATTTCGGAGAACTACCTAATGACCCAGCAGGCGATCGATACCTACCTGGACCATCTCCTGCCCGGAGGGATTCTGGTAATGCACCGGTGGCTCCAGCTTCCGCCCACCGAAGAGCTGCGCTCCGGAGCTTTGTTGATCGAGGGACTAGAGCGAGACGGCGCCGACGCAGGGCGGCACCTTATAGCTCTCCGGTCTTTCTCCACCATGCTGATCCTGGCAAAGAACGAGCCTTTCACGGGCGAGGAAATCGCCCAGACGACGAGCTTCGCCGCCGGCTCGCAACTGGACCTGGTCCACTATCCGGGCATCCGGCCGGAGGAGACAAACCGCTGGAACGTGCTGCAAAACGACCGGTATCACGAAGCCTTCCAGGCGATGCTGGAGGACCGGGAGGCCTTCTTTCGGGATTACGAGTACGAGGTGCGCGCTCCCTCCGACGACCGGCCGTTCTTCTTCCACTTCTTCAAGTGGGCGCAGATCCCGACTGTTCTCAGCCTGATGGGCAGGACCTGGCAGCCCTTCGGCGGAAGCGGCTACCTGCTGGTCCTGGGTCTTTTGGTGGTGATAACCGTCCTCGCGGCCGTTATGATCCTGCTCCCCGCGGTGATCCTCCGCCGGCAAAAAGCAACCCTTCCCGGTATCCGGTCCCTGCAGGTCGTCTCGTACTTCGCCATGCTAGGACTGGGATTCCTGATGATCGAGGTCGCCCTGGTCGGGCGCTTCCTTCTCGTGCTGAACCACTCGGCGCTCGCGTTTACCATGGTCCTGTTCGGGCTCCTGGTGTTCAGCGGGCTCGGCAGCTTTTTATCGGCTCGAGTACCTTGGCGGCCGGCGCTTGCGGCGCTGGTAGTGCTGACCGGCTTCTACGCCCTTTCCCTCTCGACTGTTCTGCAGGCCCTTCTCAGGTTCGGCTTGCCGATTCGGATTCTTGCCACCGTGGCGTTGCTGGCTCCGGTGGGGGTGCTGATGGGGGTGGCATTCCCCAAGGGGATCCGCCGGCTGTCGGAGGATCAGCCGGCCATGCTGCCGATGGCCTGGGGCGTCAACGGGTTCACGTCGGTCATCGGCGCAGTTCTGGCCGCACTCGTGTCGCTGTCCTGGGGTTACTCGGTCGTGCTCGGCGCCGGCGGCCTTGCCTACCTGCTGGCGCTGACCTTCATCTGGAAGTCTCCCGGTAAGGCCGCTGGAGGGTAACGGCGCTCATCCCCGCCCCCGAAGAAGCGGGACAAAGATCACGTCGGTGATGTTTTCCGAAATAATCTCGCCGTTGCGCTTGGTAACCCGCCAGAGAGTCTGGTAGCTCCCCGTGGGGCCTACCGGGATGATCATCCGGCCCCCCTCGGCAAGCTGCTGTATCAATGGCTGGGGCATGTGGTCGGGCGCGGCCGTGACGATGATTCCGTCGAACGGCTGGTGCTCGGGCCACCCGAAATAGCCGTCCGCCTGCCTTACGACGATGTCGTATCCCAGCGCGGAAAACGTGGACTCCGCCTGCTCTGCCAGCTCCGGGATGATCTCGATGGAATAGACCTCGTCGGTCAGCTCGGCCAGGATGGCCCCCTGATACCCGGAACCGGTTCCAATCTCCAGAACACGCTCCCCCGGCTGCAGGTCCAACAACTCGGTCATCAGGGCGACCACGTAGGGCTGGCTAATGGTCTGGCCGAAGCCGATAGGCAGGGCGCGGTTGTCGTACGCCCTGCCTATCTGGCCTTCGGGTACGAACCGGTGACGCGGGACCTCCCGCATGGCCTCCAGCACCCGCTCGTCGCGTATGAGCCCGGCGATGCTGCGCTCGACCATCTCCAGGCGCGCCGACCGGAAATGCTCGTCCTCCTGACCGGGCTCGGCCGGCGGCGCCGGGCCGGTTGCAGTGCCGTTGCCGCAAGCCGGCAGAGACAACAGTACGAGAGCACTTAGCGCTCCCACCAACCTCGACCTGAACTTCATCGCTGGGACGGCCGGTATCTGCGTTCGGCCACCGCGACTAGGTGGGCTGCTTTTCTCGAATCGACAGGTCCAGGACCTTGTCCCAGCTCTGCTCGATCTTGGAACGCATGGCAATCTCGTCGGCCTTTATCGACCGAGCCACATCGGCGGTCTCACGGTCCCCAGCGCGGTCCGCCAGGCGCTCCAGCAGCTCGTACGCAGCAATCTCCACCGCCTCGGTGGCATATGCGTCCCGGGCGTTCTTGCCGGGTTTGTCGCTGCGAGCCATATCGGCCACGCCCTTTAGCATCGCGCCCATCATCGCCGGAATGTCCTTGACGGCCGCACTGCCGGATCCGGCACCTAGTGCCTCCAGGCGTCCTTCGAGCAGCTGCTCGTGGCGCTCGGTCTCGGCCCGGTGGTGCTCCATGTCCGACTTGATCCCAGGATCGTCGGTGGTGGAGATCAGTGAATCGAGCATCTTGTGGACGTTCTTCTCCATGGCGTGTGCGTCTCGAATGTACGACACAAGCATGTCCTTCAAGTTGTCCTCAGCCATACCGGTCCTCCTTGGACTATGCCGGCCGACTTCAGGCTCGCTGAGCTGGGGAATTGTCACTCAATCGACTGGCGTTGGGTGCGTGGCGACGACGGTCAGCCGTGCTGAGTCGTACCGGCCCAGGCTGTACTCTCAACCCTGGGATGCAAAGCCCTACCCGTTGCCCGGTACCGGCAAACTGCGAAAACAGGCCCTTGAAGGCTCCCGGCGGTCCTACGTAGGACCGCCGACCTGGCTTTCAACCTTGGTCTGGTCCTCGACGCAGTAGCGCGCCGCCGGGCGGGCTTCGAGTCGCTCCTCCGCTATCTTCTTGCCGCACATCTCGCAAACGCCGTAATCGCCAGACTCCAGCCGGGCGAGCGCCCGCTCTACGTCGGTCAACTGGATCTCGGTGGCTATGCGGATGGACTGGGCCTTCTCTCGTTCGAAGGTCTCCGTCCCCTGGTCAGCCGGGTGCTGGTCCAGGGACGAAAGCTCTTGCGTACTTTCCTGCTGGGTCTCCTCGAGACTCTCCAGCAGCAACGTGTGCCTCACCGCCTCCAGGCGTGATCGCTCTTCTTCAAGAAGCCGGCGGACCTTGGCGTCATTCATGATCGACCATCTCCGTCTCGCCCGGCGGACCGGCCGCCATTTCCTCACTGGTCGACGGGACGCCGTAGCGGGTGCTGTTGTCGTTGGCGTCCGGCTCAACGGTGCCGTCAGGGCGCTGCCTCTCGTCGGGATAATCTGGATTCTTCATTGGCTCACCTCCTGCATGGTTACCCCCTTATGCCCAAACTTGCCGGGCGTTATCCGTCCGGCGGTAAGGTTTAAGCACAAACCCGGTGTCGACCGGAGGGTTGAAAAATGGCCGACGTCTATCTGCAGGTGACGACCACCACCGAGTCTCAGTCCCACGCCCAGCAACTCGCACGCTCGGTAGTCCAGGCCCGGCTGGCCGCCTGCGTCCAGGTACTCGGGCCGATCGCCAGCACCTACTGGTGGGAAGGCGAGATCGAGGACGCCACCGAATGGCTATGCCTTATGAAGACCACTGCCGCCACCTACCCTGCCCTCGAGGCATTCATCCAGAGTGCCCACACCTACGAGGTGCCGGAGATAACCGCCTCCCCCATCACCATGGGCAGCGCCGGATACCTGAGCTGGATCAGCGGCGAGACCGGCGGCTCCCCGGGCTGACGACGCTGCGACGTGCACCTGAAATTTTTCGAGCTCGAAATCGACTCTTTAAGGGAGTTTTCAGTTCTCCGTGAAAAGGTGGGCGGAAGGATTTGCCTCTTGCTGCAGTTGATCTGCGGATCAGTCGAGGAGGATTGAAATGGAGCGAATTGAGCACAAGAAATACCTTGTCGATGAAGTAGGGATTGACTACGCCGACGGGCTGATCAGCCGCCGCGAGGCCCTGCGACGGCTTGGGTTGATGGGCGTCCACGCGGTGGCTGCATCCAGCCTGCTGGCCGCCTGCGCCCGGGAAGCGGAGGACTCTCCCCAGGCAACCGCCACCGCGCCCACCGCCGCGTCCCCCACCGGGACGCCGGACGACCCGGCCGCGGACGCCGTCCCCGCCGACGACATCACATTCTCGGGCCCGCGGGGCGACCTGCTGGGCGCCTACGCAGCGGCGGAGCAGCCGAGGGGCGCCGTGCTGGTCATCCACGAGAACCGGGGACTAAAAGACCATTTCAAGAGCGTGGCCGGCCGGCTGGCCCGGGACGGCTACTCGGCTTTGGCCATCGACCTCCTTTCCGAAGAGGGGGGCACCGCCTCAATCGACGACGACGCCCGTGCGATGGCCGCATTGAGCGATGCCTCCCCCCAACGGTTCGTAGCGGACATGAGGGCGGGACTGGATGAGCTAACCAGGCGTAATAACGGCGCCGGGCTCGCGATGTGGGGGTTCTGTTTTGGCGGCGGCCAGGTGTGGAACATGCTGAACGCCGGCGAGAGGAGGCTCGCCGCGGCGGCGCCCTTCTACGGCAGCCCACCGGACAACCCCGACTTCTCCGGTTCCCAGGCCGCGGTGCTTGCGGTATACGCAGAACAGGACGCCCGGGTGAATGCCACGCGGGATGCGGCAGAAGCGGCGCTTCGGGAAGCCGGCCTGGAGCACAAGATCCTGACCTTCGAGGGTGCAGACCACGCGTTCTTCAACGACACGGGACAGAGGTACCACGCCCAGGCGGCAGCCGACGCCTACCGGGAGCTGCTGGACTGGTTCGGAACCCACCTGCCCTGAGGGGCGCCCGCGGCGACTCCTTACATCGCCCGCTCACCCATTTCTCAGGTGATCCAGGTCATGAAGGACGCGATCCGATCGCTGCCGGGGCCGGTCACCCTTGTGGTGGGGTTGTGCCAAGCTAAGAAGAGACGATGCGAATATTGGTAGTCGATGACGAGCCTGCGGTCCGAGATGCGGTCCAGCGCGCCCTCAAGCTGGAGAGCTACCAGGTTGACACCGCCTCCGACGGCTCGGAGGCACTCAAGTCGCTGGCGGTGGCGTCACCCGACCTGATGATCCTGGACCTGCTCATGCCCCGCGTGGACGGGTTGGAGGTCTGCCGCCGGCTGAGAGCGGCGGGTGACTCCACCCCGGTGTTGATGCTGACCGCCCGGGACTCGGTCGCCAACCGGGTGGAGGGGCTGGACGCCGGGGCCGACGACTACCTGGTCAAGCCGTTTGCCCTGGACGAGCTGCTTGCCCGGGTCCGGGCGTTGCTCCGGCGCAGCTCGCCCGAAGGCGGGCAACTGCTCAAGTTTTCCGACCTGTCGATGGACACGGTGTCCCGCGAGGTCAAGCGGGGCAGCCGGCCGATCGAGCTCACCCGGACCGAGTTTCTCCTCCTGGAGCTCTTCTTGAACAACCCCCGCCGGGTGCTCACCCGCGAGATCATCCTCGACCGGGTCTGGGGCTTTGATTTCGGGCCGGAGTCCAACTCTCTGGAGGTCTACATCGGTTACCTGCGCAAGAAGATGGAGGCCGACGGCGAACCGCGGCTTATCCACACCATCCGCGGGGTGGGATACGTACTAAGGGAACAATGAGCTTTCGCAACCGGCTGATTCTTTCTGCCGCTTTGGCGGTGGCCATCGCAGTGGCCCTGTCGTCGGTGATCGTTTACTTCGCGGTCCGCCGGCAACTGCTGGACCAGGTGGACACCGCGCTGCTCCAGCGAGCCGAGTACCTCCAGAGCATCCAGGGATCCCACTACGTGCGGCCCCCGCTCGGAGCAGCCGGCGGCTATGCGCAGATCGTCACCTCCAACGGAGGGGTGATGCGAGACTCCAACGAGTCGATCATGCTTCCCGCTCCCGACCAGGCACGCCTGGTGGCGGCCGGCCAGGCGGATACCTTTTTCAGCGACATGCGGGTCAGCGGCACCCGGGTAAGGGTGATCACCGCTCCGCTCACTCAGGGTCTGGCGGTGATGGTGGTCCGGCCACTCGACGAGGTGGATCTGATATTGAAGCGGCTGGGGTTGTTGCTCAGCCTGATAGCCGCCTGCGGCGTGGCACTCGCCGCCGGCCTAGGACGCATGGTCGCCCAGGCGGCGCTGGTCCCGGTGCAGAGGCTCACCCAGGGGGCGGAGCGGGTTGCCGAAACCCGAAGTCCGGCTCATCGCATCGAAGCGGGAGGCAACGATGAAATCGGCCGGCTGGCCTCCAGCTTCAACTCCATGCTGGAAGCCCTGGACGACTCCCAGAAGTCACAACGCCAACTGGTAGCCGACGCCTCCCACGAGCTCAGGACCCCCCTGACCAGCCTGAGGACCAATATCGAGGTGCTCGCCCGGGCGGACGAGCTTCCCGAACAGGAGCGAAGGGAGCTGCTTAGCGACCTGAAGGTGCAGATCCAGGAGCTGACCGTACTGGTCGGCGATCTCACCGACCTGGCCCGCGGCGATGAACCCGAGGCCGGCGAGGAGGAGATTCGTCTGGACCATCTGGTGGAGCGGGCGGTGCAACGCATCCGCACTCACTGGACCCAGGTGAACTTCGTCACCGAGCTCAACCCCACCCTGGTCCGCGGAGCCCCCTCCAGGCTGGATCGTGCGGTGGCAAACCTGCTGGACAACGCGGGCAAGTGGAGCCCGCCCTCCGCAACCGTCGAGGTAAAGGTCCAGGGTGGAACGGTGATGGTGAGGGACTACGGGCCGGGTATCGACCCCGCCGACCTGCCGCACATTTTCGATCGTTTCTACCGGGCGTCGGAAGCTCGAGCCATGCCGGGCTCGGGGCTGGGGCTCTCGATAGTCCGCCGAATCGCCGAGGCTCACGGCGGAAAGGTAACCGCCGAGCAGGCGCCGGGCGGCGGGTCTGTTTTCCGGCTGACCCTTCCGGCCCTGCCGTTCTCACCGCCGCCCGGGGAATTGGTGTCCAAAGAGACCGGCTAAGCCTTTCTCACGCCGTTCTTAACCTGACCTCAGAGAGCTTTCACACTCGTTGGATTACCTAACGATGGCTGCCTTTGCAGCTCCAGAGGAGGCTTGATCGATGCGCGGCGTTCCCCAGCACTATTTCTTCGGACCCAGAGTGTTCTTCGGTGGGATCAGCTTTTTGCTGCTGCTGTTCATCCTGGGGCTACTTGTCTACCTGGTAGTGCTCGTTCGCAGCGACCGAGACCGGGCCCGACCTGCGGCCAGGCAGGCCGATCCGCCCCCGGCGCCATCTCCCGCGCTCCTAACCGCCACCGAAGTGCTCAAGATGCGCTACGCCCGGGGCGAGATCGGGCGCGAGGAATACGAGACCATACGCCGGGATCTCGGGTGAGGCTGCCGGCGGCCAAAGCCATGGGCGGTACCCTGGCCGCTGTCCTGGTCACGGGCGTGGTCGGCAGTTACCTGATTTTCTTTACACCACAGGCGCCAGCTCCGGTGACACTCACCGATCCGGAAGACCAGACACTCGCTGCTCGGATCGAGGAGTCGGACCCGGCCGGGCGGTGGGCGGTGCAGGAGGGTTCGGAAGCCGGCTACCGGGTTAGGGAAAAGCTGGCCCGGCTGCCGGCTGCCAGCGATGCCGTCGGCCGGACCGGCAAGGTGACCGGGGACATCCTGCTCTCGGGAACCGGGGGCAACTACGCCGTGTCGGAGATCAATGTCGAGGTTGACATGACCAGCCTCACCAGCGACAGCCCCCGGCGCGACAACGCCCTTCGGGACAGGGGCCTTGAGACCGACCGGTTTCCCACCGCCACCTTCAGGAGCCGGGAACCGGTGGACCTGCCTGCGGGCCTGCGCTCGGGCGAACGACTGAGCCTGGTGCTGCACGGCGCCTTGACCATCCACGGGGTCACCCGTCACGTATCCATTCCGGTTGAGGCCCGCCTGATGTCCGGGTCGGTGGAGGTCGCCGGATCGCTCATCATCCCCCTGGCGGACTTCGGCATCACCCCGCCCAACGTCGCCAACATCGTCTCCGTAGAACCCACCGGGATCATGGAGTTTCGCCTGGTGCTGGAAAAAGTGGTTTGACGGGGCGTCGTCAGGCCTGAACTACGAAATTGAACTCTGCCTGTTTGCCTCCGGGCGAATCGGAGACGGCCATGGTGAGCTCGGGATGGAAGATCCGGTCCCGGGAGTTCGCCGGTTCATCCGGGAAGTACAGCTGGGTGGTCAATACCCGACCCCTGGGTGCCTGCACCTTGACGTGAAGATGGCGGGTTCTCCCCGGATACTGGCCGGGAACGATGGTCTCCAACCGGTAACGGCCCTCGGCGTCGGTGAAGAAGTGACCCCTCATCCGGTAGCCCCGGTTGTCGTACTCGCCGGCGGCGTCGGCATGCCAGACGTCGATCAGGGCGTCGGGCACCGGCCGGCAATCGGTGCTGTAGACGAGTCCGGACACCACGAGCGGGACACTCTCGGCTCCGTCCTCGCGAAAGTTCGAGCGTTCGGGAGAATCCGGAGTGAAATACGGCCCCTCAGTCTGGGCCGCCGTTGGTTGGGAGTCTGCCTCCGTCGCGCATGCCGGAGTGGGCGTCATCGCCCGGGTTCCGTCGCGTGCGGCGGACCCGGGGGCTGCGGGCCCCGGCCCGGTGTTGCGCCCAAGCCCGCAAGCCTGAAGCGCCGCTGCGGCGAGGGCCGCACCGGATCCCATCAAAAACCGCCGGCGGGAAAGCCGGCTTCCGGGACGGTCAGCCAGCGGTGTCCTCCGCAGTCGCGGGTTCGTCTTCGGCCTCTCTCTCCACCGGCAGCTCGGAACGGCGAATCACGAACGCGGTCCCCAGGATCCAGAACACCAGCAACCACGGCTGGAACTCGCTGAGGACGAAGAACAGGCTGGCCGCGGCCGGGGAGAGGGGTCCGATGACCTCGGGCGGAGGAGCCAGTCCCAACGCCGCTCCGGCGAGGGCAAACCCGGTCAGTAGCCCCGAGAACCGGCCGCTGCGCCGGCACGCCATCCCGAATCCCAAGAGCATCGGAACCGACCCCGGGACCAGAAGAGCCACCGAGACCGCCCAGACCACCGCCATCCCGGCGATCATCTCCGAACCGGGTTCCCGGTGGGCAACTCCCAACAATGCCAGCTGCATCAGGCTGAGGGCCAGCAGCAGCGCCACGTAGATTGCGGTCCCCACCAGCCCGACCATCGACCAGCCATGCGCATCATGGGACTGAACCGTCACGAGACGGCTCCACAACCCGGCGGCGAAGAGCACCAGGCAGATGGCGGCGAGCCCGTAGAGGTACGCCGAGACCGCGGTGAAACTGCTGTTCGCGGTGTAGTAGGCGCCAATGTCGCCGCCGGTTGCCTCGAAGGGCGAGGGGACTCCTCCGCCGGCATTACCGAACCGGGCGGCGAAATGAGCAAAGAGCACCGCGCCCAGGCCGGCCAAAGGAGTTGATCGGTTAAGGGAGATCTGTTTGTTCACCGTCTTTCCGCAGCATTATTGGTCACCAAATACAATAAGCGCACCAGCAGCACACGCCGGTCACAAGGGGGATATTCATGGCTCGGAACATTCGTCTGCTCAGCGTACTCACAGCGTTCCTCCTACTGTTTGCAGCATGTGGTGATAACGGTGACGCCGATGACGGCAACGACACCGAACCGGAAGCCACCGAGGACTCGCCGTTTCCGATCACCGAGGAGACGATGAACCTCACCGACGGATCGGAGGCCAACTTCCACGAGGAGGACGACGTTTCCGACCTGGAAGAGCTGGAGTTGGAGTTGGACGACAACTACTTCGAGCCGACCATTATCATCGGCACCGCGGGCCAGGAGCTAACTCTGAACCTCTTCAACGAAGGC
>DATLGP010000284.1:0-12931 GCA_035540395.1 Actinomycetota bacterium | reverse complement strand
CGCCGCCGGCAGCTTCGTCTCCTGCACCGCCCCTCCGGAGCCACTGGCCGGGAAGGTCGCCGAATGCAGCAACGTCGGAACCTGGCCGATCCTGGTGGGGGAAGCGCCCGACACCTCGACGATGCTGGCGTCGCCCATCATCCTCTACGACTACCCGCAGGTGGCTCCCGAGAGCCCGGGGATGATGTTCGACGGCGGTGAGATAGACCAGCTTCTGGTTCTCAACATCCTCAGCCTCACCGACGACGAAAAGCGGGAGATGGCCGACACCGATCCCCGCGCCCGCCAGATCCTCGAGGCGGCGCAAGCACTCAGTCCGCAGGACCTGGGACGGCTCCACGGCCGCCTGGCGCCGGGATGGACGAACAAATGAGCGGGCCCGCCGGGGCTGGGGGTCCCTGGGACGAGCTCAGCAAGCCGGCCCCCGGCTCGGTAATGGTGGGCGGGACGCCGGTGGGGCCCGGCAGCAGGGTGCGCCTGTGGCCCTCGGCCGGCGGGGACCTCATCGACATCGAGCTCGCCGGGCGCACTGCGCTGGTCGAGGGGGTGGACCAGGACCTGGACGACAACTGCTACCTGGCGGTCACCCTCGACGAAGACCCCGGTCAGGACCTCGGGCACTACCGCCAGCCCGGGCACCGCTTCTTTTTTCGCACCGAGGAGGTCGAGCCCCTGGTGGACGGGGCAACCCCGACACACCGGGCGCGCATCCTGGTGGCCGGCATCGGAGACGAGTTCAAGGGGGATTCCGGTTTCGGCCTGGAGGTGGTGCGGCGTCTGGCGGGCCGGCGGCTACCGGGAGTCACTGCCACCGAGTTCGGGATACGGCTGACCGACCTTGGCCGCACCCTCGAACAGCAATGGGACGCCGTGATCGCCGTGGCCGCAGTTACCGGCGGGGGGACTCCAGGCGGGGTCTCGATCGCCGAAGCGAACCCCGGCTCGGGCCCCTCGGTTCAGGTAGCCGGCCTGGGAAAGGTGAGCCTGCCGGTGAATCTGAACAGCGCCGAGCCCGGTCCCCGGGTCTGGGTGGCGGCGTGCGAGCCGGCGAGACCGGGGGAAGATCCGGCAGCACCGGCCGGCCTGAGCACGCCGGTGCTGGAAGCGGTTGACAGGACGGTGACGATGATCGAACGGCTGGCGTCGCAGGTGGTTTCGGCGCCCGATGTTACCGAACAGGAAAGGAGCTGAGGATGAAGCGCGCGGTCATAGCACTCGCCGGATTAGCCGTTGGAGCGTTTTTGTACCGGGAGCTTCCCGGGATGAAGCGCTATTGGAACATCAAGCAGATGTGAGGTCTCCTCACCGGGCCGCCAGCTTCTCGTAGGTCTTGACCGTGGCCAGACCGTAGAGGAAATGCGGAACGATGTCCGCAGCCCAGCCTGCCGGTGACCACTCCTTGGGATCGGTCAGGCCCATTCTGGTGGTGGGCACGTCACTTGCCGCCATCGCCAGGCCGCCGACCGCAGCCGCCTGCAGTCCGACCGGCAGCCGGCGGATCAACGGCCGAACCAGCCCGTAGCAGGCCCCCACCGTCAATCCGGTCGCATATCCCATCAGTGCCCCGGCACCGGTCCGGCGGTTTTCGGCTTTTTCGCTTTGCCCGGTTAGCGGATCGATGCGCGCCTTTTCGGCCAGCTTGGCCGCGGCCTGCGCCGGAAGCGGACTCTGGGGCCTACCGCGCAACGCGACGTCCAGGTAGGTTGCGATGTTGAGAGCCCCGGTTCCCACCGCCCCGCTGGTCAAACCTGCACCTATTCTGCTCATTTGCCCACCCCGTTTCACAACTTGTGGTCCGGGTTGGCTTCTACCCCCTGGAGACCTCAGGTAACCGGGGGGGATCGGACCGGGTGGTGTCTGCCAGGGACAGGCCGGCTCTGCGCCCGAGTACCCATAGGCAGCATGCGACGTAGACGACGCCGGTGGGCATCCACATCAGCAAGCCCCCGAGCTGCTGGTGCTCCAAAGCCGTCAGGCCCCAAGCGCCCGCTTGATAGGACGGGTAGAGAACCCGGGACGAAAAGGTGAGCAGAGCTCCCAGGGCGACCCCTTGCAGGGCGGTGAACACGAGCGCCGCCAGACCGAGGCCCGGCCGGGTGGGCGCCATGGATACCGACCAGACCAGCAGGGCAGTGACGAACAGCGTGGTGTGCTCGAAAGCGTGAACGGCGGGATTGGACAGCGCGCTCTCGTACAAAGCGGGGACGTGCCACAGCCACAGCACTGCGGCGTGGCCGAGCACCATCAGCCCGGCGGCGACCGGCCCGGAGGTCAGCGGCCTGAGGGCGAACGCCCGCCGGGAGAGCAGGCGGCGCAGCCGGGCGGGCAGACCCAGCATCAGCGGGAGAACCGGGCGGGAAAGCACCAACAGCAGCGGCGCCAGGACGGTAAGCACCAGGTGCTGGGTCATATGGGCGGAGAACAGGACCGAACTAAGCGCATCCAGCGGCGACACCAGCGCCACCGCCAGCAGGGCGATGCCGACGAACATCAACCCGGGGCGGACGCGGTCGATCCGGCTCCTGGTAGCGGGCGGCGTCCGTAACCGGGCCCTGCCGAGCAGGTAGAGCACCGAGACCCCCGCCAGCACCACCATGACCAGCGGGTCCGGGTTCCAGGTGCGGGTAGCCTCGGCCACGCCGGTAACCGGCTGGTGCCCGTAGGCGGCAGTGGGCCCGGCGGCGAGCATCGCCGATGCAAGAAATCCGGCTCGCGTGGACCACCCGCCGATCCACCGAGCCTGCCGGATTTTCACTTCATGCAGGGGTCGATAACCACGGTGGCGATGCTTTCGAGGACGATGGCCAGCAGCGAGGCCGCGTTCACCGCAACCGCAAGCAGCGCAACGAACCTGGTACGGTCCTTGCGCGGGCTCTCGGGCGCCGGATCGAGAACCGCCGCCCGCCGGCACTTGACCGAGACCACCAGGGCGGCGGCGGCCACCAGCCCGAACCCCACGGATAGCAGGTGCAGCATCCACTCTCCCGCCAGGCAGGCATACGGTATGAGGGCGAGGCTGATCAGCAGGCGCGCCATCCAGGCAGTTGGTCCGGCCAGCAGCGCCACGGTGAGCCGCGGAGCCAGTGCCCGGTCTGCCGGGGCCGGGGAGAGGCGGCCGGTCATGCCCCACCCAGTACGTAGGGCGCCAGGTACAAGGAGGCGAACACGGGAATCCAGGCAGCGGCCACGAAGGCAAGGTAGAGGGTGACGTTGACCAGGGCAATGCTCTCCGACGGTCCGAAGAACCCCAGCCACACCCAGAACTGCACCAGTGCCAGCATCACCAGACCCGCCATCAGCAGAACCGCAATGTAGCCCGCCAGGGCAAAGAACAACGAGCCGTAGACGTTGGTTTGGGCGGTGAAAGGCACGTGGCCCAGGTCGAGGAGGCTCACGACCAGCGCCGCAATGCCCAGCACGAATCCGGCCGCCAGGCCGATCTTCAGCCTGGCTCGCCGCCCCCGGACGCCCTGAACCACGCCGGCGTAGACGGCCAGTGTCGCGGCCAGCATCGCCCCGCCTCCCCACGCTGCGGCGACAAAGCGGGGGGTCTCAACCCCCTGGGGTGGCCATTGCTCGGCGTTGATCAACAGGTGAAAGTAGCTGAAAAGCAGGGCCGCCAGCCCGACCGCCAGAAACCCCAGGAGCATGATCATCGCCCACCAGCCCCCCCTGTCCGGGCGGATCATCACCGGCGCCCGGGTGCTCCGGCTTCGAGCGGGGGTCATTGCCGGTACTCCGGAGGGGGCCACATCCAGTTGATCCCGGCGGCCAGCGCGACCAGACCGCCGACAACCGCCACGAGGGCCAGGTCGTAAAGGGCCGCGATCAGCACCAGCGTCAGGCCGATGGCCATGACCAGCGGCGCGAACGACGGGCCGGGGAGGGTCTCGATCGTCTCGGGCCGCGCGTCGACGAGCGTGGTTGTGACCACCTCCCGGCGGTTGGCGTCGACGGGATCGGTCACGACGGGTCCCTGGTACTCGGGGTGGTTGCCGGGATCCATCCCCTCGGGGTCCCACAGCGGGTTGAGGCTCGCCACCACCGGAATGGAGCGGAAGTTGTACGCCGCGGGCGGCGAGTCCGCTCCCCACTCCAGCGTGTCCGCCCCCCACGGGTTCGCCGAGACGAGCCGGCCGGTGCGCAGCGAGCGCACGATGCCGAACATGATCACCAGGATGGAGGTCGCCAGCATCAGCGCGCCGAGACTGGAGAGGAAGTTGTTCAGCTCCCAGCCCAGACCGGCCGGGTAGGTGTACACCCGGCGCGGCATCCCCTCGAAACCCAGCCAGTGCTGGGGCAAAAACGTCAGGTTGAAGCCGAGGAACGACAGCCAGAACCCCAGCCTGCCGGTTCTCTCGTCGAGCATCCGGCCGGTGAACTTGGGGAACCAGAAGTAGAGGGCGCCGAGGAACGGAAACAGCATTCCGCCTATCAGCACGTAGTGGAAGTGGGCAACCACGAAGTAGGTGTCGTGGACCTGCCAGTCGAATGCCGGCGCCGCCAGCATGATCCCGGTGATCCCGCCGAGCACGAAAATCAACAAGAACCCGACCATATAGAGCATCGGGGTGGCCCACCTGACCTTGCCCTGCCAGACGGTGGCGATCAACGCGAAGACCTGGATGCCACTGGTGATCGCAAACAGCATGCTGGCCGCTCCGGCGAAACTCGATGCCAGCAGGGGGATGCCGGTGGTGAACATGTGATGGATCCACACCCCGAAGCTCAGCAGGCCGGTCCCCACTATCGAGGCAACCACCAGCGAGTAGCCGGCCAAGGGCACCCGGGCCATGACCGGGACCACGGTTGCCGCCAGGCCCACCGCCGGCAGGAACAGGATGTAGACGTCGGGGTGGCCGAACCACCAGAACAGGTGCTGCCACAGCAACGGGTCCCCTCCCCCGGTTGCCGAGAAGAACGAGAAGGCCAGCTTGCGCTCCACCTCGAGCATCAGGCTGCCGATGATCAGCGGCGGGAAGGAGATGAGGATCGTCAAGCCGGTGACCAGGATCGACCAGGCGAAGACCGGCATCCGGTTGATCGACATCCCGGGGGCCCGGCGCTTCAGGATCACCACCACCAGTTCGATGGCGCCGGCCACCGCTGAGATCTCGACGAAGGTGACCCCGAGCAGCCAGTAGTCCAGGTTGAGGCCGGGCCTGAACTCAGGTCCCGTCAGCGGCGGATAGGCAAACCACCCGCCGTCGGGCACGTTGCCGGTGATGAAGCTGGAGTACAAGATGATGCCGCCGAAAAGATAGGTGAAGTAGCCGAACGCGTTCAGGCGGGGGAAGGGCAGGTCGCGGGTCCCTACCATGAGCGGCAGCAGGTACATGCCAATCCCCTCGACCATAGGAAGGGCGAACAGGAACATCATCGTGGTCCCGTGCATCGTGAACAGCTCGTTGAACGTATCCGGCCCCACCAGCGTGTTCTCCGGGACGAACAGCTGGAGCCGGATGAGCAGCGCCTGGATCCCGCCGATCAGGAAAAAGAAGAACGCGGTGACGATGAATCGGGTGCCGACCACCTTGTGGTTGACCGCGCTCAGCCCTGCGAACCCCCGGGGGCTTGCCCACGCGGTCGCCAGGCGGCGCAGCCCCTCGTCGGAGGCGGGAGAAGGGCCGGTCTGCTCGGCCAGCTTTGCCATACCGGCTACTCCAGTGTTTCCAGGTAGTCGAGGAGGTCGATCAGCTGCTGCGACTCCAGGGCGGTCGGAGGCATCAGGTTGCCCGGTTTGATGCCCTGGGGATCGACGACCCAGCCGCCGAGGAAGCCGCGGTTGTTGGGCACCCGGCCCGCCCCCAGGGTCCGGCGGCTCATCAGGTGAGTCAGGTCCGGGCCCAGGGTGCCCCGGGCCGCGGTTCCCTCCACCGCATGGCACTCGGCGCATCCGGTGGTCATGAAGACCTCCTGCCCGACGGCCACCCCGGCGGCCGGCGCGACGGCGGACCGCCGGTCGTCCACCCAGTCCTGGTACGCCTCGGGTTCCAACGCCTCCACCGAGATCGCCATGCCCGCGTGCTGGGTCCCGCAGTATTCGGCACAGCGTCCGGGATAGATACCGGGCTCGTCGGCCTGTAGCTGCAGCCGGGTGATTCGTCCGGGCACCATGTCAACCTTCCCGTGCAGCCGCGGGATCCACATGCTGTGGATGACGTCGGCCGACTCCATCACCAGGTCCACCGGCCGGCCGGCCGGGATGGTGATCTCGTTGGCCGTCACGATGCCTTCGTCCGGGTAGCGGACCTCCCACCAGAACTTGTGGCCGACCACCTCTATCTGGAGGGCACCCCGCCCCGGGTTCCCGGCCGGCGACGCCTCCCGGGTAGCTATAAAGCTCAGCACGGTAAGCACTCCGACGACAGCCGCCGGCAGGACCACTCCCCCCGCCCAGATCAAAAAGGTTGGTGGGGCGGTGCCCGGCTTGCGGCGCTTGCGAGAGCGGACAACCGCAACAAGCAGGGCCAGCAACACCAGCCCGTAGGTGGCAGACCCCATCCAGAACATCGTCCACCAAAGGCCGGCAATGACCTCGGCCTGCGGGCTGTGCGGCGCGAGCGACGACTCCGGGCCGCGGGCGCAGCCGGCCAAGCCCGTCCCCGCCGCTCCCAGGGCAATCACCGCGCCCCGGACCAGGATTCGGGGCGTCAACTACGGCGTCCCTTGGAGCCGGAGTCGCTGCGGGAACGCAGGTAGGCGAGCACCAGGACGACCAGGCTGAACAGCCTGGAAGGTGGCCGGCCATTCGGCCGGCCCCGATTGCGGCCCTTACGGGCAGTTCGGACCTTGGGCTCCGCGGGTTCGGCGGGTCCGTCGAGCCCCGAGGCGGACTCGGACAAATTGCGGTCGCCCGGGAACACGACCTCCGCGCCCGGGTATGCCCGGGTGGCCGATTCTTCGGCCGATCGGCGCGAGATGAAGCTCTTGCTGCTCAAAAAGGTCTGCTCGCCCTCCGACCACCTCCAGGTCCAAAGGCCGTCTTCGCGCTTTACCACCTCAATCATCGGAACCCGCCCCGCCGGCCACTGCTACGGCCCCTTCGGACATCCGGCTGATCTCGCGGTCGCGCAGCGACCTCAGCATCCGGAACGTGGCGAAACCGATGACCACCGGCAGGACCAACGTCAGGACTCGGAACACGTTTGTGACCTGCAGTACGGGAACCGAAAAGGTACGGGCGTAGACGTCGTTGCCCGCTGCCGCCAGCAGCACGCCGTAAAAGGTGATCAGGCCGACGCCGATGGCCGACCGCAGGGGACGGTCCCGGGGACGCTCCAACAGGTGATGGGGTCCCGTGTCCTTGCTGAACCGGGCCTCCAGAAACGGCCACATCACCAGCAGCAGCACCGACAGCGTCGGAAGCAGCACCCCCGGGAAGAACACCGCGGGAATTTCAAACCCGAAAGCCTGTATCTCCCAGGCGGGAAATACCCGAAGAGCCCCGTCCAGCCATCCGAAGTACCAGTCGGGCTGCGCCGGTGATGTCACCGCGGCCGGGGTGTCGGGCAGGTAGAGCCAGACCGGGCTGATCTGCACCAGCCCGCCCAACAGACCCACCACGGCCACCACGGCAAAGAACAGGCCTCCGGCCTTGGCGGCGTAGGCCGGCCACATCTTCTCCCCCACGACGTTGGTCTGGGTCCGGCCCGGCCCCCGGAACTGGGTGTGCTTTTGCCGCCACAGGATGGCCATGTGGACCGAGATCAGCCCGAGGATCATCAAGGGCACGATATAGACATGGGCGACGAACAGGCGGGAGAGGATCTGGGGGGACTGGTACTCTCCGCCGAACAGCAGGAACACCAGCCAGGGCCCGATCACCGGAACCGACAGAGCGATCGCGTAGCCCAGGCGCAGTCCGGTTCCGTGCAGGGTGTCTCCCGGCAACAGGTATCCCGCCCAACCGTTGAACAGGCCCAGCACCAGCAGGCCCACCCCCACCAGCCAGTTGATCTCCCGGGGTCTGCGGAAGGCCCCGGTGAAGAAGATCCGGGCCAGATGCAGCAGGATACTGCCGGCAAAAAGCAGAGACGCCCAGTGGTGCATCTGCCGAATCAACAAGCCCAGCCGCACCTCGAAGCTGATGTCCAGGACCGAGGCGTAAGCCCTGGACATCGTTACCCCGCGCAGCGGCTCGTAGCTTCCCTGGTAGACGACCTCGCTGACGCTCGGCTCGAAGAACATCGCCAGGAAGGTGCCGGTAGCCAGCAGGACTATGAAGCAGTACAGGGCCACCTCGCCCAGCAGAAAGGAAAAATGGTCGGGAAACACCCGGTTGAGCGTTGTGTGGGCAAACGGAGCGGCGGCCAGGCGGTCGTCCAGCCAGCGGACTACCCGGCGGGCAATCATGACCGTCCCCGGTTCCAGAAGCCGACGCCTACCGGCTCCGGGAAGTCCCCTGCGGCCCGCAGAAAGCCCTGCCCGTCCACCCTCAGCGGAAGCTCGGGCAGGCGGCGGGTCACCGGACCGGCTATGGGCCGGGCGCCGTCGGCGGCGTCGAAGGCGCCCTGGTGGCAGGGGCACAGCAGGTTCTGAGAGCGGGGATCGTAAAGCCCGACCAGGCAGCCCGCATGGGTGCAGATCTTGGAGTAGGCAACCAAATCCTCAGGGGCCTGAGCGCCCGGCCTGCCTCCGGTACGGCGGTCGATTCTCAGGCGGACCAGGACGGCCTGGGCATCGGCATCGTTCGTCCTGCCTTCCGGGAAGACACTGAGCAGCGTTCCCACCGCCAGCTCGTCCGCCCGAACCGGCTCCCCATCCGAGGTGACCAGCCGGATCCCGTCCGCCCAGGCGGTCTCGAACAGGTCCCTTCCCGGCCGGGAGCCCAAAGACCGTACCGGAAATAGCATCGCCACCCCGAGCGCCCCCATAGCCGCGGCGAGGCTCCAGCCCAAAAAGCGCCTGCGGCCGATCTGACGCCCGCCGCGGGCGAAGTCGGCGGCCACCTTCTCCCGCTCGTGGTCCTCGGAGGACAAGGAGTCGCGCTCCTCGACGAACGGACCGTTGGGCATCAGGTACTTGGACCAGGCCACCAGTCCGAAGGCCAGCCCGCCGAAGGCGATTCCCACCATCAAGCCCTCGGCTTGGGTGTGCCCGCCTGCCAGGTAGACGATGCCCAGACCAGCCGAGCCCAGGGCGCTGACCAGGAACGAGAGCGCGATCAGCCGGGGAGCACGCTCCTCGGCCGGCCCCCCCTTCACTTGCGGCTCCCCGCCCAGAACATGAACAGCAGCAGTGCCGGAAGGGCCATCCCCAGCAGCACCATGCCCTCCCCTACCGGACCGGTTCGGCCGAGGGGCGCACCGCCCCGATGCTCGGGGCTCTGCAGGTACTCGACGTACCTGAGGACCGAGTGAAACTCGTGGTCGTCGAACACGTCGGGGCCGAACACCGGCATCGATCCGGTGAAGGTACCTTCGCCCCCGATCAGCATCGCTTCAGCCACGTCCAGGGAGGAGACTCCCACCAGAGTCGGGGCGATGTTTCCCTGCGGCACCGCCCCGCCCACCCCGGTAACCGAGTGGCACGCCGCGCAATTGTCCCGGTACAGCTCGGCTCCCAGTCCCAGGTCACCGCGCTGCGGGTCTATCGAGGGGATCTCCGGACCCGACCCCAGGGACCCGATAAACGCCACCATCTGTTCGATCTCCCCCGCGCTGTAGGCAGGCTCGCTGCGCCGGGGGGGCTCGTCGGCGGAGTCGATGGGCATTCGTCCGGTTCGAAGGTTGAAGTCGGCCGAGGCCGCCCCGACATCCCGTAAGGTGGGCCCCCGGTTGGTGCCTTCTCCTGCCGGGCCGTGACACCAGGCGCAGTCCCGCAGATAAGGCTGGGGTGCCTGTGCAGCCTGTTGCGGCGACTGGTTGGTGGTAGCCGTCCCGGCGTGCGCCGGGGAAGAGGCGAGGAGTAGGGAGGACAGGGCGAACCAGGCCCAAACCGGATACAGCAGGCCGCGGCAGAACACGACCCTGCACCACCCCCGCATCGATTCCAGTGGCGGTTCTTCGATTTGTGCCGCTCTGCTCTGCACCCTAAGGCGGAACTCCCTTCAGGTCAGTACCGAACGTCTTCTCCCAAGCCGCTGGGCGCATTATTCACCGGTAGCCTACCTTGGTGCACGCGCAATCTCCCCGGCGCGATCGCCGGTCAATCCAAAGGCTGCGTATCAGCGCAGCGAGAGCAGGTAGGCCGCAATGTCGCGTGCCTGGTCTTCGGTCACCCCTACGTCGGGCATCGCCGTGCCCGGGTTGACGCTTTGAGGGTCCAGGATCCACTGGGTCAGGTTGTCGGCGTTGTTGGGCAACATGCCGGCAACGTAATGGCGCCTGCCAAAATCAGTGAGCGGCGGCCCCACCGTACCGTTGACTCCCCGCAGCCCGGGGACGACGTGACAGCCGCCACAGCCGAAGTCGGCGATGGCCTGCAGACCGGCCTCCACATTTCCCTCGGGTAACTGCGGCGGGTTGGCCGGCTCGGCCGAGCCACAGGCTGCGCCGGCAAGAGCCAGCAGCGCAGCCGGCACCAGGCTCCGGCGGGCCCCAGGATGCCGTAAACCGCGGATGAAGCTCACCAACCGCTCAATCCCTGCACGCACGGGCAGTTACCCAGATGGCGGGCGGGCAACACACCGGCCCTGGATCGCCGGGATCTCGTTGGCCGAAGCATTCCACCCTCCTGTCGCAAGGCCCGGTCAGACGCCGACATAGGCCGCAAGGTGTTCGCCGGTCACGGTGGATCGGGCGGCCACCAGCTCCTCCGGCCTGCCCTCGAAGACAATCCGGCCGCCGTCATTGCCCGCCCCGGGGCCGAGGTCGATGAGCCAGTCGGCGTGCGCCATCACCCCCTGGTGATGCTCGATGACGATGACCGACTTGCCGGAGTCGACCAGCCGGTCGAGCAGGCCGAGCAGCTGCTCGACGTCGGCGAGGTGCAGGCCGGTGGTCGGCTCGTCGAGAACGTAGAGCTCGCCCTTCTCGCCCATGTGGGTGGCGAGCTTGAGCCGCTGCCGCTCACCTCCGGACAGCGTGGTCAGCGGCTGCCCCAGCGACAGGTAGCCGAGCCCGACGTCGGCCAGCCGCTGGAGGATCGTGTGGGCGGCCGGCGTGCGAGCCTCACCGGAACCGAAGAACTCGCCGGCCGTGGTTGCCGACATTGCCAGCACCTCGCTGATGTTGCGGCCGCCGAGTCGGTACTCGAGCACCGATGCCTGGAACCGCTTTCCTTCGCAGTCCTCGCAGGTGTTGGCGACCGTGGCCATCACCCCCAGCTCGGTGTAGACGACGCCGGCGCCCTTGCAGGTGGGGCAGGCCCCTTCGGAGTTGGCGCTGAACAGCGCCGGCTTCACGCCGTTGGCCTTGGCGAACGTCTTGCGGATCGGGTCTAGCAGGCCGGTATAGGTCGCCGGGTTGCTCCGACGGGAGCCGCGTATCGCCCCCTGGTCGATGGCCACCACCCCCTCGCCTACGGCCACCGAGCCCTGGATCAGCGAGCTCTTTCCCGACCCGGCGACACCGGTTACGACGACCAGCACCCCGAGCGGGATGTCCACGTCGACATCCTTGAGGTTGTGGATGCCGGCACCGCGGATCTCCAGCGTGCCGGTGGGTGTACGCACGCTGTTTTTGAGGGAGGCCCGGTCGTCGAGGTGGCGGCCGGTGATCGTGCCGCTGGTCTTCAGCCCCTCCACCGTTCCCTGGAAGCAGACGGTGCCGCCCGCGGCACCGGCGCCCGGGCCGAGGTCTACGACGTGGTCGGCGATGACGATCGTATCGGGCTCATGCTCGACGACCAGCACCGTGTTGCCCTTGTCCCTCAGCCGAAGGAGCAGGCTGTTCATCCGCTGGACGTCGTGGGGGTGCATACCGGCGGTGGGCTCGTCGAAGACGTAGGAGATGTCGGTGAGAGACGAGCCCAGGTGGCGGATCATTTTGGTGCGCTGCGCCTCGCCGCCGGAAAGGGTGCTCGACGGCCGGTCGAGCGACAGGTAGCCCAGCCCGATCTCGGCAAACGACTCGAGGGTCTCGGCCAACCCGGTAAGCAGCGGCGCGACCGCCGGCGCTTCGAGCCCTCGGACCCACTGGGCAAGGTCGCTGATCTGCATGGCGCAGACCTCGGCGATGTTGACGCCACCAATTCGTGAGGCGCGGGCGGCCTCGTTGAGCCGGGTCCCGCCGCATTCGGGGCAGGGCTTGAATGTGATCGCCCGCTCCACAAACGCCCGGATGTGCGGCTGCATTGCGTCGACGTCTTTGGAGAGAAAAGACTTCTGTATCTTTGGGACGAGCCCCTCGTAGGTCAGGTTGATCCCGTCAACCTTCATCTTGGTCGGCTCCTTGTAGAGGAGATCGTGGAGCTCGCGCTTGGTGAACTCGGAGATCGGCTTTTCGGGGTCGAAGAAGCCGCAGCCGCGGTAAATGCGCCCGTACCAGCCATCGGACCCCCACCCCGGGATGGTGAAGGGTCCGTCGTTGAGCGACTTGCTGTCGTCGTAGAGCTGGGTCAGGTCGAAGTCGGTGACCCGGCCCGTGCCCTCGCACCGGGCGCACATGCCGCCGAGGTAGCGCTGTTCGCGAACCACTCTCCTCTCGTTGACCTCGCCACGCTCGACCTCCATCACGCCGCGCACGGTGCTCGAGGGCGTGTTGAACGAGAATGCACTCGGCGGCCCGACGTGCGGGTCCCCCAGCCGGCTGAACAGGATGCGCAGCAGCGCGTTGGCGTCGGTGGCGGTGCCTACGGTGGAGCGCGGGTTGGCGCCGATACGCTCCTGGTCGACGATGATCGCAGTCGTCAGGCCTTCGAGCACGTCGACCTCGGGCCGTGACAGCGCCGGCATGAAACCCTGAACGAATGTGCTGTAGGTCTCGTTGATCAGCCGCTGCGACTCGGCGGCGATGGTGCCGAACACCAGCGAGCTCTTGCCCGAGCC
>DATLGP010000283.1:0-11152 GCA_035540395.1 Actinomycetota bacterium | reverse complement strand
TCGGCCGCTTCCTTGACCACGGTGCGGATCTGCTTGGGGTCACGGATGTTGCCCGGGTTGAGACGCAGGCCGGCCACTCCGGCCTCAAGAGCCATCAGCGCCAGCCGGAAGGAAAAGTGAATATCTGCAACTATGGGGACGCCGGCCTCTCGTACGATTACCGGCAGGGCCGCGGCGTCTCCTGGATGCGGCACCGCCACCCGCACGATGTCGGCTCCCTGGGTGGCCAGCGCGTGGGCCTGGATCAGGGTTGCCTGGATGTCGTCGGTCTTGGTGGTGGTCATCGACTGGATGGCAATTGGGGCGCCTCCCCCGATCTCCACGGTGCCGACTTTGATCTTTTTTGAGTGACGTCTCGCTCTAATCATCTAAGTAGATGCTCGCAGGACTAAGAAAACTGAGCAAATGCTCAAATTCTGATTCTCGGTTCATGCCGCCCACTCTAGGCGGGGAATTCGGCGGCTCTGCGGGCAACTTGTGGAGATTTCGCGGAGGTTGCGGAATACATTCGGGGTCTAAGGGGTTGCCGATCTCAGATAGTACGATTGGCCGAACCGGTGGCTGCAGCGCAGCGCCAAAGCGCCCGGCCCCCGGAGAACGGAGTGCAAGTGGAGATCAAACCTTCCGACGCGGAGCGGGCCGGCGGCGACGTTTCCTTGGACATGGCCGAGCTGGAGGCGAGCGTCATTGAGGTGGCACAGGCACTTCAGGCCCGGTACGGGGACGCCGGCCCCACCCCGGAGCAGGAGAAGGAGTTCATGCGTGAGTGGCTGCTCGCCAAGGGCCGCACCAAGGAGGAAGTTGACTCAATCCTCAACTCCTGAAGCGCTCGGGTCGGCCTGGTGAGCGAGACCCACCCTTCCCTGCGCGCGGTTCCCAGCCATCCCGGAATTGACCTGACGGCCGCTGAAGAAGCCACCCGGGCTCTGCTCGAGGCCTTGGGCTACGACACCGAGGACGAGGTCTTAAAACAGACTCCCCGCCGGGTTGCCGCCGCCTACGCCCAGATGCTGACCCCGGTGGAGTTCGAACTCACCACCTTTCCCAACGAGGGGTACGACGAGCTGATCGTCGCCCGCTCCATCCAGTTTCACTCGCTGTGCATGCACCACATGCTGCCGTTCGTGGGCGTAGCTCACGTGGGATACCTGCCGGACGACCGGATAGTCGGGCTGTCCAAGCTTGCCCGGGTGGTGGAGCACTACGCACGCGATCTGCAGGTCCAGGAGAGGCTGACCGCTCAGATCGCCGGGTGTCTCCAGGACCACCTGAGCCCCAAGGGGGTAGGGGTCGTGCTGGAAGCCGAGCATATGTGCATGTCGCTCAGAGGAGTGCAAAAGCCCGGCACCAAGACCGTGACCTCGGCATTGCACGGCCTGATCCGCGATGACCCCCGAACCCGCCAGGAGTTCCTGGCGCTGGTGCGGGAGACCGCTTAAGGCGAAGGCCGTTTACCGGGCCTACCCGGCCTGGGGCCGCTCGGCCAGGGTGGCAGTGACCGTCAGGGACTCCGTCCCACGGGTGATTGTCAGCTCGACCCGGTCCCCGGGGGAGCGGGAATTAATGTAGCGGGAGACATCTGAGGGAACCTCGGCCGCCGTGTTTCCGATCCGGGTGATGACGTCGTTGGGCTGGAGCCCTGCGGCGGCAGCGGGCGTTCCCGGGTCGACCTCGACAATCAGGACGCCCCTTTCCACCTCCAGGTCGCGCTGGGAAGCAATCGCCGGCGAGAGCTCCACCATTCGAATGCCGAGGAACGGATGGATGACCCGCCCCGACTCGATCAGCTGCTCGACGATCGCCCGCGCCGGGGTAATGGCAATGGCGAAGCCGATGTTCTGGGCATTGCCGGCAATCGCGGTGTTCACACCGACCACGTTGCCCGCCATGTCGGTGAGGGCTCCCCCGCTGTTGCCGGGATTGATGGCGGCGTCGGTTTGAATGAGGTTGTCCAGCACCCCGCCCTGGGTCCGGATCGAACGATCAATTGCCGAGACGATACCCGCGGTCACCGTCGGGCCGCCCCGCAGGCCCAGAGCCTGTCCCATGGCGACCACCGGGTCTCCCACCAACAGGTCGTCGGAGTCTCCAAACGAGGCCACAGTGAGGTTGTCTGCGTCCACCTTGATTACGGCCAGGTCGGTGGTGGCATCCGAACCGATCAGCTCGGCGGCCAACTCCCGGCCGTCGGTCAGCAAGACCCGGATCTCCTGCGCGTCTTCCACCACATGGGCGTTCGTCAGGATATGGCCCTCCTCGGAAGCCACAATGCCGGTCCCTGCTCCCCTGGTGGGCACCGTCTCGAAGAAGAAGTCACTGGACAGGCCCTGCGTAAAGATGGCTACCACCGACGGGCTTACCTTCCTGACGACATCGGGGATCGAGCCGGGCTGCGTCTGCCTCTCCGGCGTCTCCTGGAGCGGGGGCAGCACCTCGGAGCCGCCCTGGTCCCGGCTGCCGGGTACTGTGCATTGCGCAAGCAGGCCTCCCGCCAGCATGCCCACCAACAAGACCGTGAGTACGAGTCTGACCGGCCGCTTCCTGGGGGCGGATTCCGGTGTGGCAGGCGGGTCTTCGTTGAACATTCTCACTCCTAAGGAACTCGGCGCCGCAGCGCGGAGGCCGGCGGACCAACGCTACCTTTAAGCGTTGAAACCACATCGCTTCATCTGCCGAATATCGCACAGTTCTCACGTAACCAAGGACTGCAGCGAGCCGGGGGCCGCGTAAGAGCGCCTCCTCCCCTAGTATCAAGGCGTGAAAGAACCCGTTTACCCAGCGATCATCCGGCTCGCCAAAGGCCTACAAGTCATTATGGGCTGGAAGGTAATCGTAAAAGGGGCGGAGAACCTTCCCAGCACCGGTTCGGCCGTTCTTGCCATAAACCACGCCGGGTATCTGGACTTCGTCTTCTCTGCCTGGGCCTGTGTCTTCGAACGCAAACGGTGGGTCCGCTTCCTGGCGAAAAAAGAGGTCTTCGACAACAAGATCGCCGGACCGCTGATGAGGGGCATGAAGCACATCCCGGTCGACCGGAAGAAGGATCCCGCCCGGGCCCTGGACCTGGCAATCGAAGCTCTGCGCAAAGGCGAGGTGGTGGGGACCTTCCCCGAGGCCACCATCAACCGCTCGTTCGTGCCCTCCAAAGGCAAGACCGGTACGGTCCGTATGGCGCAGGCAAGCGGTGCCCAGATCATCCCGGTGGCGGTGTGGGGTGCCCACCGGGTCATGACCAAGGGACGGCCGAGGAACTTCCAGCGGGGCGTGGCAATCCTGATCAACATCGGCGCACCCATGGAGCTCACCGCCGACGAAGACCCCCGGCAAGCTACCGGCCGCCTGATGGCCGCGATCCGAAGCCTGCTGGACGAGGCGCAGCACGAATACCCGCAACAGCCCGCCGACGATTCCGACCGCTGGTGGCTGCCCGCCCACCTGGGAGGCACCGCCCCCACGCCGGAGGAGGTCGAGGAACACATGGCTTCAGTCCACAGATCCAGGGCGGTGTCCTCGGGACCGCCTGAGTCGGTAGACGCCGCCGGCGTCGCCGTCACGGCGGAAGAGGTCCCTGCGGCAGACGCCACCTCGAGCACGGGTCTGGACGACCGCCCGGCCGATCCCGCCGAGACCGACCGAACGGAGTAGCGGAATAAGGGCGGTCCGCCCGAAGCTTCGCCCGAGTTCGGCCGGAGCCCCCTGAGCCGGCCATCCGTGAGCCGGCCATCCCTGAGCCGGCCATTGAACTGAAGTCTGTCGGGGAACCGGGGTCAACCAGCCCCGGCGATCCCGTTGCGGACCCATGCCAGGTCGTCGATCACGCCCGGCCAAGGGGTCTCGAGTATCAATACCGGGGCCTTGGAGGCTTCGATCATGGCCCGGATGGTTGCCGGGTCCATCTTTCCTTTGCCGATATTGGCGTGCCGGTCGGCGCCGGTGCCCGGCAGATCCCGGGAATCGTTGCAGTGAAGCACGTCGATGGTTCCCACCACCGCAAGCACCCGCTCCACCACGTCCACCAGGTCCTCGCCGGCGGCATGGGCATGGCAGGTGTCGAAGCAGAACCCCACCTCAAATCCCTCGAGCTTCTCCCACAGCCGGGCGATCTGATCGACGTAGCGGGTGACCGCATTGTCGCCGCCGGCCGTGTTCTCGATGAGGACCCGGGTCGGGAAGTCCCGCTCCTCGAAGACCTTCCACCACCGGATGGGACCCTCCTCGGGGCTGTCCTCGGCGTGGCCTCCGTGCACGATGACACCCGCCGCTCCGATGTCTGCCGCGGCGTCTACGGTCTGCGCCAGCGTCTTGCGGGACGGAACCCGGATGCGGGGCGAGGGGTGGCAAGGGTTCAGCCGGTAGGGCGCGTGGACGTAGATGGGGATGCTGCTGGCCTTCAGCTGCTCGGCGTCGTTGCGGGGCTGCGGCTTGGAAAAGCTCTGAGGATCACCCAGGAACATCTGGAGCGCCTCCAGTCCCAGAGTCCGCGCATCGCCGAGGGGATCCTCTTGTCCGACATGAGCGCCGATCAGCATGCGTGAAGCCTAACCGGGGCCGGTCACAGAGCTACGGTGAGCCGGGCCTCGAGGTCTTTTAGAGACCCGTCGATCTGCGCCGCGTCGACATCGCGCGAAGCGCTCTTCCCACTGGATAGATAGGCATAGGTGAGCGTCAGGCTGTCTCCGAGAGCGATGCCGAGCTTGCGCAGTGCCGCGGCGTACACGATCAGCTGGTCAAGTTCGGGCTGCTCGGCCTGGCTGCCGGTCTTGAAGTCCACAATTTCCAGGCATCCGTCGGGGTTCTGGTAGACCGCGTCCATCCGCCCCCTCACCAGGTGGGCGCCCACCTTCAGGACGAAGCGCAGCTCGGCCATGGGCTCACCCCCGGGCAATCGGGCCAGGGCTCGCCACGAGTACTGCTTCTCCCAGGCGGCCTTCAGCTGAGCCAGCCGTCCCGCGTCTACCCGGGAACCCACCGCGTCGAGGCCCTCCTCGTCCGCCAAGCCGGTCAAGCCCCGGGCCCTCTCCTCGATCCACCGGTGGATCTCTACTCCTACCCGGGCGGCTGACGAGGGCCTTTGGGGCAGCGGCCGGGCAAGCTGGCCCCCGGAGATCCTGCCCGATGCCAGGCCCACCACCTGGCTGGCGGTTAGGAACTCCGGGCCGGAACCGGCGCCCAAAGGCGGGTGATCTCCCGGGACTCCGGGGCTCAGGGCCGCGGTGGCGCGGCGGTGTCCGGACAGCAGCTCCTCGGCCTTCGCCCGGTCGGACCGGTCCAGAGCACCGAGCAGCTCGGAGGCGTCCCGCCTGCCGGCCAGCAGATCCTCCAGGGCATCGATAGGCCCCCTGGGGAATGCCGCCGTCGGCTCGAACAGGTTGCGGACCGGCGGCGGCCATACCGCCCTGGCCTCCAGCTCGGCCATAAGCGGGCTGGCAGCCGGAGCCTCGGCACGAACCAGGTTCTGCACCAGGTCCAGGTCTGCCACCTCGTCGAAGAAGATCGACGGCCCGTGCGGACGGCGCTGGCGCTCGTACCACCAGGCCGCGGTCACGTACAGGCGCTGCCGGGCCCGGGTGAGCGCTACGTAGTACAAGCGCCGCTCGTCCTCAACCGCCCGCTCTTTCAGCTCCTTGGCAAACTGGGTCCTCTTCTTGAGCACCTTGTCGCCCCGTGGGTCGACCGTCACCGGGTTGGGCAGATGCTGCGCGTCTTCTCGCACTCCGTACGGGAGCTGGCCGTACGAGATCATCGGGTTCGAAGCCCGCTCATCGGGAAAAACGGAGTAGACCCGCTCGCCCTTGGCGTTCTCCGAGGCCGCCACACCGGGGACGAACACCACCTCGAACTCCAGGCCCTTAGCCCCGTGCACCGTGGTCAGCTTGACCGAGTCCTCGGCCGGCGTGACCTCCAGCTCCATGGTGTCCTCGGCGTCCTCCGCTGCGTCCAGGTACTCCAGGAACTCGGCGAGCGACGGCTCGCCGGTGATGGGTGCGAAGTTGGCCACCAGGCTCATGAACTGGCGCAGGTTGCCCATGGAAGCGGCAGCATCCTGGCGGGGACTTGCCGCCAGCGCATCGGAGATTCCGGTGGCCGCCACGATCCTTTGAACCAGGTCCAGCAGTGGAGCTCCGGCGTGCGCCCGCAGATCCCATAGCTCCGAGCGCATCCGGAGCAGTCGCTCCAGGGCTTCACCCGGGACCTGAGGTATGAGCTCCAGGTGATCCAGCGCCTCCAGGAGCGAGAACGCCACATCATCCGGCTCGAAGTCCGTCTCGTCGGGAACCGCCACCGTGCGGTCCGGCGGAGCGGCCTTCTTCTTCGAGTCGCTCAGCTCCCGGGTACGGCCGGCGGCCCAGCGGGCAAGGATTGCGAGATCGCGGTAGGAGATGCGGAAGCGAGGACCCATCAAGATGCGAGCCAGCCAGCGGTTGCCGGCGGGACCCGGGTCGGCGATCAGCCGGAGCCAGGCAACGGTATCCATGACCTCGGGGATCTGAAGGAGGCCCCCCAGGCCGGAGATCTCCACCGGGATCTCATGCTCTTTGAGCACCGAGTAGATCATGCCCATATGCGACTTGCGCCGGACCAGGATGGCGAAGTCCCGCCAGCCGGTGACCGGTCTTCCGGGGGCGGCCGGCCGGCCGTGGAACTTGAGTATCTCGCCGGCGATGAACTCGGCTTCCGCCCGCTGGTCCGCAAGCAGGGCGGTCGCCACAAAGCCCTCGCCGTTGGAGGCCACCGCGGCCAGGGGCCGGCCGGGCCGGCGCTGCGGCAGCACCCGGTCGATGACCGCGTTGGCCACCTCGACCACCCGCGAGCCGCTGCGGAAATTGTCCGACAACGACAGGTACTCGTGCGGCTGACCGCCCGCCCGAAGGAAGTGCTTGCGGGGGAAATCGATGAGGTTGAACAGGGTGGATCCGCGCCATTGGAAGATGTTCTGCCGGGCGTCACCCACCGCGGTGACGTTGCTGCCGTGCGGCGCGAGCGCTTGCATGAGGCGCCGTTGCGCGACGTTGGTGTCCTGGTATTCGTCCAGCAGTATCGCCGGATACCGCCGGCGCAGATCCGCCGCCACAGAAGGCCAGTTCTCCAGGATCTCCACCGCTTTGGTCACCTGGTCGCCGAAGTCCATGCAGCGGCGCGCACGCTTCAGGTCCTGGTACGCCCGGACCACCCTGCTGAGCTCGCTCCGCCGGGCCGAGTTCAGCAAAACGTCCTTCTCGTAGGCGGCTTCCCGCTCGATGATCCGCCGGTCTTCTGCCGCCACCTGCTCGGGGGTGACGTAGTTGTTGGCGCACTGGTCGGTGAGTCCGAACGCCATCTTGGTCAAGGATGCGATGGACCGTGAGTCGATTGCGTCGAAGGGGTCAACATGGTCCAGTGCCTCGGCGAGCAGTTGCCACGTCTGCGCCTGGGACAGCAACGAAGACTCCGGGTCCACGCCCACCCGCACGCCTTCCTGGCGGACAATCCGATCCGCGAACGAGTTGTAGGTGGTAACCGTAGGCAGCTCTGCGGGGGGAGGGTCCATGCGACCGAAAGCCAGCCCGATCCGCTCTTCAAGCTCGTTGGCCGCCTTGTTGGTGAAGGTGAGGCCGAGGATCTCCGACGGCCGGACGATTCCCTGCTCCACCATCCAAACCATCCGGGCGGCCATGATCGCAGTCTTCCCGCTGCCCGCCCCGGCGATGATGGCCAGCGGCTCGGGTGGGTGCGAGATGGCGCACCACTGCTCGTCGGTGGGGTTGTTGTCCCGCATTGCCGCCCGCACCGCAGTGCTGGCCATGAGACGGGTGGTCATACCCCGACCTCCTGCCCGTCGGGGTACAGGGGACACAGCGGGCGCATCTTGCAGAAGTGGCAGTCGGCGTGGGGGCTCGGGCGGAAGTCCTCACTGCGCACCGCGCTGATGATCCCGGGCAGCTTCTCGATGACCTTCTCCGCCTCCTCGGCGTTTTGCGTCAGGACCTGGTGCGAGCCGTCCCGGTTGTACGCCCCGGGGTAGACCAGGCGGGCGAGCAGCGGCTCACCGAATTCCTGGAGCTTTTCGTCGGTCTTTACGGCCAGGTGGTAGATGGCCAGTTGCAGCGAGCTCTGGGCCTCCTTGTAGCTGGGCGCCCACTTGGCGGTCTTGTAGTCGGTAAGAGTCACCGCGGTCCCCTTGTTTTTGCGGTCCATGCGGTCGATCCGCCCCCGGAGCACCGCGCCGGCGTAGGGAAAGTCGAATTGGCGCTCCGACACCACGTTGGGCCCCGCCGCCGCCTCGTGCTTGTAGAAGACCTCCAGCATTTTCAGTCCATCCCGGTGGAACTGCCGCGCGATGGTCGAGTTGGGAAAGATGGTGTCGTCGAAGATCTGGGCGTATTCGGCTTGCAATGTTTGGGGGTCTGAGATCCGGCCCTCGTGCCAGGCCTCGAAAAGCGCATGGATCCAGGTTCCGAACTTCATCGAGTAGGTGGAAGCGGGGTCAAGGCCGAGCACCGACTGAAGCACGTACTGCAGGCCGCAGTTTTCGAAGACGCTTAGCCGGGAGTAGGAGGTGCGCAGCTCGCCCTCTACCAGGGGTGCGGCCCCCTCGGTCCAGCCCAGGCGCCCGTACCAGCCCAAGGGGTCGGTCCCCGGGATTTCCGCGAGGGCGATCACCGCCGCCGCCTTCTCCGCCTGGGAGGCGGTCCTGGTGGCAAGACAACGGCGCAGACCGGCCGCCTGTTCGGCCAGGGTGAGCGGGGGGAGTTCGGCCGGCTGCGCCACCACCGGCGCCTCTCCGGCCAGCTCGAAGAGGAACCGGCTGGGACGGGAGCGGCCGCCGTTGGGCGGCGCAGCCGTGAAAATCACCAGCTCGCGGGCTCGGGAAGCCGCGACGTAGAAGGTGCGGCGATCCTCGGCGATGGCCGCCAGCTCGCGGTTCACCGCATCTGGCATCTGAAGCAGGTAGGGGTCGAACAGGCCCTGGGCCCGGTGGCCCTTGGGGATCCAGGCGTCCAGGCAGCCGGCGACCATAACCACCCTCCACTCCCGGCCCTTGGCGCCGTGGAAGGTGGAGATGGCCACCCCCGGCGTGCGGCGGGCCGAGGGCGCCAGCCAGGGATCTGTTCCGAAGTCCGCCCGGGCAGCTTCGTTGAGGTACTCCCGGATGGTGCCGGCGCCCCGGCGTCTCTCGACGAAGCGCTCCAGCCCATGACTGAACGCCACCAGCGCGTCGATGGCTGCGTTCGCAGGGTGCTCGGGATCCGAGACCGCCTGCTCCTCGAGCGCACGGTAGTAGGAGGAGCTGGAGTACACCTGCCAAAAGCATTCGTCCGCCTGGTTCTGGTATTCCCTGACCAGCGCTGCGAGCCTGGTGAGCTCGGCTGCCTCCGGGGCCTCCTCGAGGACCTGCACCAGGGAACGGCGGCTGCGCCAGGCCTCGCGCTCGAGGCCCCGCCGGGTTGGATAGTCGAGCCCTCCAAGGGGACTGGTCAGCAGGTCGGGCAGCAGTCGCGGCGGCCCTTCGCCCAACGAGACCCTGACCAGGTCCAGGAAGTACTTCACCACCGGCTCCTGCGCCAGGGGCCGGTCCCCCTGGAGGGGCTGGAAGGGCACCTCGCACTGCTCCAGCGCCCGCTGGAGAGGCGCGAGCAGATACCCGGGCTGGGAGACCAGGACCGCCATGTCGGCCCAGGGGACCTTGTCCAGGACGTGCAATCGGCGCAGTTCGCGAGCGATGGACTCGACTTCTTCGACCGTGGACCGGTGCTGCCGGCACTCGAACCGGGTTTCGTGCCCGGCCTCCCGACCGGCCCGGTGCCCGGCGACCTCGTCGTTGTATCGGATCAGGTGGCCGAGGGCAGGAGCCAGCGGAGCCCCCAACCTGCGGTTCTCGTCCAGCACGACGGTGGTGTGGGCGCCGAACCACTTCTCGAAACCGTGGACCCAGTCCGGCTCCGCTCCCCGGTAGGTTTCGATGCCGCTGTCCGGATCGGCCGCCACCACCAGGTTGTCGGTCCTCAGGTGACCGACCAGCGCCAGGTGCACCTGACCCATATCCTGGCCGTCGTCAACCATCACATGGGGAAACCGATCACCAAGAGCCGATTTGACCTCCCCGTCCTGTTCGAGCAGGCGCACCGCCGACGCGATCAGCTGGGCATAGTCCATCCGGGCGCGGCTTTTGAGGTGCGACCGGTAGGTATCCACGAACGCGATGACCTCGGCCCATTCCGGCTTGGTAGCTGCCAGGGCGGCGAGGCTCTCCGCCGACTCCAACCTCTGCTCAACCCGCAGGCAGAAGTCCGCCACCTCGTCGGCAAAGGCCCGCTCCTTCAACCGGTCGCCCCAATGCGGCCAGGCGGCCGGATCCTGAACTTCCAGCAACTCCCGGACTGCCCCCCATTGCTCGGGCGCGGTGAGCAGAACGGGAGCCTCGGCGTACCCGAGCAATGGGTAGTACCGGGTGACCAGGTGATAGGCGAGAGCGTGCCAGGTGTAGACCGGCACCTCCACCGTGGCCTCCTGGGGAAGCCGGCGCACCAGGCGCTCGCGGGCTCGCATGGAGTAGCTGCGGTTGCTGCACAAGAGCAGAATCCGGTGGGGTTCCATTCCCCCTTCGGTGGCCAGCCGCAGAAAGCGGTCCTCCACCAACCGGGTCTTACCGGTGCCCGGGCCGCCCAGCACCAGAAGAGGCGAACCGGAGTGGCCGAGAACCTTCTCCCCAACGGTCAATGAGGCCATCCTTTTGTCGATCGGACTATCGATCGGGGAAGTGGGCCGAGGCTGAGTGCTTTTCATCTTAGAACCCAAGGTACTCCTCGGGTACGACAAACCGGCGCCCGGTCAATTTTCACCGGGTCAGACCGGGCCGGGTCCGAATGGGAGTCTAAAGCGGTTTAGGGCAGGACCAGTTTCTGTCCCGGGAAGATCTGGGGCGTGGAAAGCCGGTTCACATCGCGTAGCCGGTCGACGTAGTCCCGAGGGTCTCCTCCCGCTGTGTTCTGGGTGGCTACTCCCCACAGCGTCTCCCCGCTCTGCACCACGTGTACCCGCGGCTCGCCCGGGACGGGTCGCTCTGTTCCTGGTCGTGCTGTGCGCAGCGGCTTTGATGCTGGTGCCCCGGTTGGTCGCCGTGGCGTCCGTCTCGGGCGAGCCGCGGGTACACGTGGTGCAGAGCGGGGAGACG
>DATLGP010000282.1:0-6188 GCA_035540395.1 Actinomycetota bacterium | reverse complement strand
GGGCCCGCTGGCGGCCAGTACCGATCGCACCGGCACGGATTCGGGGGCCTTGCTGGCGTTGGCGGTGGGGATCTCGGGGATCCTTCTGATGCGGCGGATGGGTTCCATCCGGCGCCGTCCGGCGGCGAAGCACTCGATCTCCCGCCGCTAGCCGGGCGCCCTTAGCCTCGCTGCGGCACGGCATTTCCCCCGTTGGTGCTCATGACCCGGGGCCCGGCGCTCCGGACCGCTGGGGCGAGTTCTGCGCCGCCATGATCAACGGATTGCCTGCTGACACCGTGCGCCTACTCCCGGCCGGCGGCCTCCCCCAGCCAGCGGGCCTGATCCTGCAGGATCTCGCCTAACTTGGCCAGTTGGACCTTTATCTGTTCCGGCGAGGTGCCCCCGTGGGAGGTGCGCGAGGTTACGCTGCGGCGGGCATCCAGCAGTTCCAGCATTCCGGTGTTCAGGGCGGGATGCGCTTCCGCAAGCTCGGCCTCGGTGAGATCGGACAACTCCTTGCCCCGAGCCGCGGCCACCGCCACCAGCTTGCCGACCGCCTCGTGCGCATGCCGGAATGGAACTCCCTGCTTGACCAGGCCCTCCGCCAGGTCGGTCGCCCCGGCGGGGCCGGCCCGGGCAGCCTCTTCCAGCCGCTGTTCGTTGAAGGTCAGGGTTGCCAGCGTCCCGGTCAGGGCGGCCAGGCACAGGCCGACCGAGTCCGCGGCGTCGAACACCGGCTCTTTGTCCTCCTGCAGGTCACGGTTGTAGGCCATCGGCAGCCCCTTGACGACTGCCAGCAGGTGGACCAGGTCGCCGATGACCCGGCCCGACTTGCCCCTCACCAGCTCGGCCACGTCCGGGTTCTTCTTCTGCGGCATGATGCTCGACCCGGTGGCAAATGCATCGTCGAGGGTCGCAAAGCCGAACTCCGAGCTGGTCCAAAGCACGATCTCCTCGCCGATCCGGGAGAGCTGCACTGCCAGGATTGCGGCCGCGGCCAAAAACTCCAGCGCGAAGTCCCGGGAGCCCACTGCGTCTGCCGAGTTGTCGAACACCCCGGCGAACCCCAGCTTTGCCGCGGTGCCGGCGGGGTCCAGCGGCAGGGTGGTCCCGGCGAAGGCGGCGGCCCCGAGCCCGGAGACGTCGGCCCGGCGGTAGGCCCCCTTCAGGCGGTCGAAGTCGCGTGCCAGCGCGAAGGCGTGGGCCAGCAGATGGTGTGCCAGCAGCACCGGCTGGGCCCGCTGAAGGTGGGTATAGCCGGGGGCGAGGGCGTCGGGGTGATCTGCCGCCTGCTTCAGGAGCGCCTCCTCCAATCCCAGGACTCCCTGGGCTATCGCCGGGATGGCGTCCTTCAGCCACAGGCGCAGGTCGGTTACGACCAGGTCGTTTCGGGACCGGCCGGCGTGGATCCGGGCACCCAGATCGCCCAGCCGGTCGGTCAGGTACCGCTCAAGAGCGGAGTGGATGTCCTCGTCGGAGGGGTCGAATCGAAAGCTTCCCTCCCGGAACTCCCGAGCCGCGCCGTCCAGCGCCCTGCCGAGCTCGGCTTCGTCCTGTTCGGAGATCAGACCGGCCCGCTGCAGGTTGCCGGCATGCGCCCGCGTTGCTGCGATGTCGTACGGCCAGAGCCGCTGGTCGAACTGGATCGAGCGGGACAGCTCCGCCAGAGCCTCGGACGGTCCTTTCGAAAAGCGGCCCTGCCAGAGCGGACCGGTCACTGCTGGTCCGGTTCCTCGGCGCCGGGAATGCCCTCCCAGGAACCCGCACCGGGCGGAGAGGCGGCATCGGCCCTCCGGGCCCGGGCCCAGGTCTTGAGAGGCAGGCCCCACAGCTTGACGAAGCCCTCCGCCGCCTTGTGGTCGAACGCGTCGTCCCGGTCGTAGGTGGCCAGGGAGGTCTCGTACAACGAAGCCGGGGACGACCTGCCGACCACCCGGACGCTTCCCGAGTCCAGCTTCAGCCGGACCACGCCGTTGACGTAGGTGGCGGTGGTCTGGATGAATGCATCCAGCGCCTCCCGCAGCGGGGAGAACCACAGGCCCTCGTAGGCCAGGTTGGCGTAGGTGCGCTCCAGTTCTCGCTTGGTGCGCAGCAGCGCGCTGTCCAGCGTAAGGTGCTCCAACTCGGCGTGGGCGGCGATCAGTGTGAGGGCGGCGGGCGCCTCGTAGACCTCTCGGGATTTGATGCCGACCACGCGGTCTTCGATCATGTCGATCCGGCCGAAGCCGTAACTTCCCGCCAGCTTCTCCACCCGCCCCACCAGGTCGGCGAAGTCCATCGGCACCCCGTCGAGCGCGACCGGCAGGCCCTGCCGGAACTCGATCTCCAGATAGGCCGGTCCGGTGGGCGGGTTCGGGCCGGGAATGGTCCTCTCCCAGATGTCGTCGGGAGGTTCGACGAACGGGTCCTCCAGCACGCCGCACTCGATGGCCCGGCCCCACAGGTTCTCGTCGATCGAATAAGGGGCGGCCGGCCCGACGGTGATCGGCAGGTTGTGCTGCAATCCGTAGCCGATGGCCTGGTCCCGGGTCATCCCCCAGCCGCGGCACGGCGCGAGCACCTCCAGGTCCGGCGACAGTGCCGCCAGCGAAACCTCGAAACGCACCTGGTCGTTGCCCTTGCCGGTGCAGCCGTGTGCCACGTAGCGGGCGCCGTAGTGATGGGCGGCATCGGCCAGGTGCCGGCAGATCAGGGGCCGGGACAGCGCGGAGACCAGCGGGTAGCGGTCCTGGTAAAGGGCATTGGCGTGAAGGGCCCGGGTCACGTACTCGTTGGCGAACTCCTTGCGGGCGTCGATCACCTGCGCGTCCAGCGCGCCTGCGTCCACTGCTCGTTTGCGCAGCACTTCGGTGTCGCCGCCCTGGCCCACGTCGACCAGCAGGGCCACGACGTCCAGGTCCTGGGTCTGCTTGAGCCACCTCACCGCGACGGTGGTGTCAAGCCCACCCGAATAGGCGAGAACGACTCTTTCACTCATCTGCATTTCCTCTCCTTGCCGAAACCGGCTGTTGCCTCAATTTGCTGCTTGCTCCTCGCCCCCGAGCTCGGCGCCCGGGAGGGACTCCACCATCGCCCGGAGCCTGCGCTCCACCTTGCGCGCCATCACTCCCTGCTTGCACACCACCAGGATGGTGTCGTCGCCGGCTATCGTGCCGGCAACCCCTTCGATGCCCAGCCGGTCCAGGGCTCCTCCTACCATCCCGGCGTGCCCCGGCGGGGTCCTAACCACCACCAGGTTGCCCGACGACTCCAGTCCGAGGACCGACTCGCTGAACATCCGGCTCACCGCGTCCCCGGCCGGAACCGAGACCGACTCCGAGGGCAGGGAGTACACCACCTTGCCGTCCCTGCGAACCTTGACGGCCCCCAGCTCGTCGAGGTCCCGGGAGACCGTCGCCTGGGTCACCGGGAACCCGGACCCCCGAAGCATTTTCACCAGCTGGGTTTGACTCGTCACCGGCATCTGCCGGATGAGGCCGACGATTCTGCGCTGCCTGCCCGCTTTCATCGCACCCGGCGACCATCCTCGTCCATTGCGCCGGCGCCCATCCCATCCAACCCGGCAGCCGGCCCCTCCTTTGCCGCATCGAGGGTCATCAGCCACTCCAGCAGTGCCTTCTGTGCGGGCAGCCGGTTGGCCGCCTGCTCCCAGATCACCGACCGGGGCCCGTCCATGACCTCGGTGGCGATCTCCTCGTCCCGGTGAGCGGGCAGGCAATGCATCACCACCGCCTCCGGCGAGGCTTCGGCCAGCATCTGTGAGCTCAGCCGGTAGTCGCGAAATACCCGGCGCCGGGTCTGCTGCTCCTCCTCCTGGCCCATGCTGATCCAGACGTCGGTGTACAGGACCTGGGCCCCCGCCGCCGCCCGGGCCGGGTCGTTGGTCACCTTGATCCGGCAGCCGGTCTCCACCCCGATAGCGGCCGCCCTTTCGACGATCGGCTCTATGGGTTCAAACCCCTGCGGACACGCCACGATGATCTTGCCCAGACCCGCCTTCGCGCCGGCAAGCAGCAGCGAGTGACAGACGTTGTTTCCGTCCCCTAGGTAGGCCACGGTCACCTGCGACGGGTCCGGAAAGTTCTCGACTATCGTCATCACGTCTGCCAAAGCCTGGCACGGGTGCTCCAGGTCGGACAGGGCATTGACCACCGGGATGGTGGAGGTCTCGGCCAGGGCGTCCAGCCGCTCCTGCCCGAAGGTCCGCAGCACGATCGCCGACAGGTAGCCGGACAGCACCTTCGCGGTGTCCTCCAGCGTCTCCCCGCGGTCCAGCTGGAGCTCTTCGGCCCTCAGGGCGATGGGATGGCCGCCCAGCTCGAACACCGCGGCCTCGAAAGCAATGCGGGTGCGGGTGGACGGCTTCTCGAATATCAGGCCTACCGACCGGCCCTCCAGCACCCGGGAGCCGTCGCCGCGGGGCGTGTGCTTCATCTCGATGGCCCGGTCGATCAGGACCGCCTGCTCGGAGGGCGACAAGTCGTCGGAGGAAAGAAAGTGCCTCATGCCGGCTGCACCTGACGGGCCTGCAGCACTGCCTCCAGGATCTCGACCGCCTCGTCGCAATCCGACTCGGTCAGGATAAGCGGCGGGCACATACGGATGGCGGAGGGCGACACTTCGTTGACCAGCAGGCCCCGGTCCAGGCAGGCGCTCACGACCTGCCCGGCGCAATCGCTATCGAACTGCACGGCCAGCAACAGGCCCCGGCCCCGGACGCCCGTCGCCCCCTCGTGCCGCAGGACCATCTGTTCGAGCTTGCGCTTCAGGTAACCGCCTACCCTTCGAGTGTTCTCCACCAGACCCTCCCGCTCCATCGTGTCGATCACGGCCAGCGCGGCTGCGCACACCACCGGACCGCCTCCGGTGGTCGTGGCGTGGTCGCCGGGCTGAAACGCCTCCGCCCACTCGCCGCGGGCGACGCAGGCACCGATGGGAAGGCCGTTGCCCAGCGCCTTGGCCAGGGTGATCACGTCGGGAACGGCGCCGGAATGCCGGTACCCGAACCATTCCCCGGTGCGCCCCAGACCGGTTTGGACCTCGTCCAGGATGAAGGCCAGCTCGTGCCGGTCGCAGATGCGGCGAACCTCCGGCAGGTAGTCGTCCGGGGGGACGATGACGCCCGCCTCGCCCTGAACCGGCTCAAGGAGGACGCAGGACTCGGCGCCGGTCACCGCATCCTCCAGCGCCGCGGAATTCCCGTACTCGACGTGGGTGAAGCCGGCCGGCATCGGCAGGAACGGTTTCCACTTCGCCGGCTGACCCGTGGCCGCGAGCGCCTGCAGGGTTCTGCCGTGGAAGCTGGCCCGTGCCGCGATCGTTCCATAGCGGTTTCGGCCGAACCGCCCGCCCGCCCAGCGGCGCACCAGCTTCAGAGCGCACTCGTTTGCCTCGGCGCCCGAGTTGGCGAAAAAGACCCTTCCGTCATCCCACCCGAGCAGTCCGCATAGCCGGTCGGCCAGCTCGGCCATCGGGCCGGTGTAGTAAAGGTTCGAGGTGTGTACCAGACGGCCGGCCTGCTCCGACACCGCCGAGACGACCGCCGGGTGGGAATGTCCGAGCGAGTTGACCGCTATCCCGGCAACGAAGTCCAGATACTCGCGCCCGGTGTCGTCGTAAAGCCGGGTTCCCTCGCCGCGCACGAAGGTCACCGGATGCCGCCGGTAGGTGGGCATGGTGCGTGAGTCGGCGAGAACCTGGACTTGGGAGGTCATGGCAGCACCATTGTGCCCGATCCCTCATCGGTGAATATCTCGACCAGCAGGCAGTGGGGTTGCCGGCCGTCGAGGATGTGGGCCTGGGGCACCCCGGCCTCGAGGGCCCGCACCACGCCGGAGATCTTCGGGATCATGCCCTTGGACAGGTGCCCGCCGTCGAGCATCGCCCGAAGCTGAGCCACCGTGGTCTCGGAGATGAGGCTTGATTCGTCTCCCAGGTCCCGGTACAGGCCCTCGGTGTTTGTCAGAAAGACGACCTTCTGGGCGTCCATCCTGACCGCTACCGCGGCGGCGGCCAGGTCGGCGTTGATGTTGTGGGTGGCGCCGTCGGGTCCGCACCCCACCGGCGCAATGACCGGGATGCAGTCCTTCAGCAGCAGCCGGTACAGCTCGTTGGGGTCGACGTCGACGACCTCACCGACCAGGCCGAGGTCCTCGCCCTGGGGACCGGCGAGCTTTTGGGTGAGCAGCAGCTCGTCCTCGTCACCG
>DATLGP010000281.1:0-2136 GCA_035540395.1 Actinomycetota bacterium | reverse complement strand
GGGGATGCTTCGCCGTCCACCGGATCCACCGGGGCTTCGGGTGGCGGGCTCGCCAAAGCGCGGTTTTCAGCCTCCAACTGGTCGATCTCGGCGTTTTGCGCTTCGACCCGGTCCTGGAGAGCCTGCAACTCGTCGCTGTTGCCACCGGTAGCCCGGCCCAGCAGGAACACCAGGAGAAGCACAACGCCGAGCACGGCAACTCGGCCCCATAGTACGTTCATTGGTCTCTCATTCCCGAAGGAGGCTTGATCCGGCTCGTAAATGGCCCACTCCTGTTCGTCCGCCGTGTCGAAACGGCCGGCGGCGCATCGTGATCCTAGCGTCGGGCATGGGGATCCACAACTTTTCCCGAATCCCATGAGTCTAGCTGTGCCGGGCTCTGGAAGGGTGGCATTGCGGGCCTGCACAAGGATTGACCTAGACTGGCGGGGGCGCCCGGGGGAGTCGCCCGAGCCGGCTCCAGGAGTATCGAGGAGGCTGAACATGCAGGATTGGCTGGCCACGTTCTCATCCGCCCTGGCCGAGGGTTTTCCCGGCCTGCCGGGCGACCCGGCGCCCTCATCCGAGCTGGCGGGCGACCTGCTTTCACTGGCTCGTATAGTCGCTGAAGGGACGGGGCAGAAGACGAACGCACCGTTGACCTGCTACATGGTCGGATACCTAGCCGGCAATATGGCGCGCGCCGGCGAACCCTTCGAGTCGGCGGTGGACCGGGCCACCGAGATCGCCCGCCGCCTTCTTTCCGAACAAGACTGACCCCGATGGCGGATGCCGAGGTTTGGCGCCGGCAATACCGGGTTCAGGGCATCGTGCAGGGCGTGGGGTTCCGGCCGTTCGTTTTCAACCTCGCCACCCGGCTGGGACTTGTCGGTTTCGTCCTAAACGACTCGGAGGGGGTGCTGGTGGAGGTCGAAGGCCTCCCGGGGGCGGTGGAGCAGTTCGGCGCAGTACTGGTGTCGAGCCCTCCTCCATTGGCCGCGATCGACCACCTGGAGCAGCGAGACATTCCGCCCTGCCGGATTGAGGGCGCTTTCAAGATCTCCCACAGCGAGCATGCCGGCAGGGCAACCGCTCTCATCTCGCCCGATTTCGCCACCTGTGAGGACTGTCTAAACGAGATGTGGGACCCGGCCGACCGCCGCCATCGCTACGCCTTTACCAACTGCACCAATTGCGGACCCCGCTTCACGATCTCGAGGGGCATCCCCTACGACCGGCCAAACACCACGATGGCATCGTTCGTCATGTGTTCCGACTGCCACAGCGAATACGAGAACCCCGCCGACCGCAGGTTCCACGCTCAACCAATCGCCTGCCCGAGGTGCGGGCCACAGCTCCAGTTGCTTGACCGGTCCCTGGAACCCATTCCCGGCGACCCGGTGGTACAGGCCGCCCGGATGCTGAACCAGGGGGCGATCCTGGCGGTGAAGGGCCTGGGCGGTTACCACCTGACCTGCGACGTCGAGAACCAGGACGCAGTCGCCAAGCTGCGCAGCCGCAAGGCCCGGGAGGAGAAGCCGTTCGCGGTGATGGCGGCCGACCTGGCGGCCGTGCGGCGGTTGGCCGAGTGCGACCCCAAACAGCAAGAGCTGCTTGCTTCCAGACGGCGGCCGATAGTCCTGCTGGACCGTAGGGCAGACGCCGCCGTGGCGGACGCGGTTGCTCCGAACAACCGGTATCTGGGCGTCATGCTGCCCTACACCCCCCTGCACCACCTTCTTTTGCGGGAGGTCAAAGCTCCAATCGTGTGCACGTCGGGCAATCTGTCGGACGAGCCCATCGCCTATCGGGACGCCGACGCCGTTGCCACGCTGGACCGCATTGCAGACGCCTTTTTGACCCACAACCGGGATATCCACATGCGGTGCGACGACTCGGTGGTGCGGGTGGTAGACGGGCCCGCCGGACCAAGGGAGCAGCCGATGCGCCGGGCTCGTGGATATGCGCCGGAGCCCATCACGATCATGCCTGCGTTCCGGTCCCCGGTTCTGGCGGCCGGGCCCGAGCTGAAGCACACCTTCTGTATCGGGTCCGGGGGCCGGGCCATCATCTCCCACCACCTCGGGGATCTGGAGAACTGGGAGACCATGAGCTCTTTTTTGGAAGGGGTGGAGCACTACCAGAGGGTCTTCGAGG
>DATLGP010000280.1:0-5420 GCA_035540395.1 Actinomycetota bacterium | reverse complement strand
CCCCGAGGAGCCGGGCCCGGCGGAGCCCTCGGCCCATGCCGAGCCACCCTCGGCCCATGCCGAGCCACCCTCGGCCTCATCCATCATGACTTCGGTCCTACGGCCCGTGGAGGCATATCGCCCGGACCTCCCCACCGAGGTCGAGGCTCGCATCTTCCGGGCGCTCGACAGCCTGGAGGACCGAATGGCTCACGCCCAGATGAGCAACCTGGCTGCTCAGAGCGAGGACCGGATCCTTCGGGCTTTGGAGAACCTGGGGAACCGCTTGAATCAGCCTCCCACCACCATCATCCCGGACCTGGTAGTGCTGGAACGTATCGACCAGCTGCAGGCTACGGTGTCCAATGCGCTGGGCGACATGAACCGCCGCCTGTCCGATGTTTACGAAAGGGGCGAGCTGGAACTGCGCCTCAAAAACGAGGTCTCGGAGAAGCTGAGGGAGGTTGCCGTCCGCCTCAACAATCAGCTCGGCGATATGAACAGGGAAATAATGGCCAAGATGGACGCCTATCAGTCGGAAACCGCCAGTCGGCTGGACAGCTTGGAGGCCGGAATGCGGCGCCCCGACATTACCTCCGATCCAGGGCTTGTCTAGGAGCGACGAATAGCCGTCAGAAACTTCCCTTAGCTCCATCCCGTCCTGCTATCTCACCTGCGCCCTAGCGGGTCTCCTGAGCCTGGCGGGATTGCAGCCTCGTGGACCGACGATCAGGGCTTGGCAATAATACCCACCCCGCGGTAGAGTCGGCAGTCCTTCAGCCAAGGCCAGGGAGGATCAGTCTTGCAAACTACCGGAACGAACGCGCACGGCATTGGATAGGGAGTCCAGCCTTTACGAGCTGGTGTGGGGAGAGCCGCCTCCGTCTGAGGAGGGTCCCGATAACGAATGGGCTTCCCGCCGGCCCCCGGCTCGGTCGGTTTTATCGGAACCTGAACGCGAGCAGGGCTTAACTGCCGGGGAGAACATCTCCAGGGAGTATTGGTCCGGCCAGGGATCTTCGGTCCCGTTGGAAGAAATCGAGGCATCAATAGGGGAGTTGATGGAAACCGCGCAGCGGCTGCGGGCGTCGACCGAATGGCAGGAGACCCTCCTTGTCACGCTGGAGGCATTGGAGTCCCGGATTAGCCGGATGGAGAAGGGACTGTTCCGATCGCTCGAGTACCTGGAGTCCAGGATCTCAGCCGCCGAACAGCGTTACTGACCAGGCACGAGAGGGTTCCCACGAGCCCGCCGAAGTGCTGCACAAGAACGGCTGGAACCAAGGTCATTCCGGGGGAAAGGCGGGCCGGCGTTGGCGAAGGCCTAGTCAACCTCCAGTTCTTTGTTGACCGACTCCCGGGAGCCGTTGAACTGGGGACCGTTCTGCGGATCAGCAGCGTTGCCGTCCACGGTTGTGCGGGCAGCGGAGTGCGACCGGCTTTCTGTGCTTCGGTGCCTTTTCCTCCCTCGACCCCTGCGCCCTGCTCCCCGACCCGAGGACCGGGGGTGACGATGATGCGACCCTCGCAGCACGCTGAGCCCAATTCCGGCGGTCACCAGGGCAGCACCCGCTCCGAAAAGCACGTTGGTCCATGTGATCACGAACTCGGGGCGGCGGATCAGAAGCACCGCTTCCATCACCCGCTGCTCCGAGTCGGCGGTCAGGCAGGTTGCCCTCAGCCAACTGCGCCCGACGTTGGTGGTGGAGGGAATCCTGATCGACTGCACGAAGGTGCCGTCTCCTGCCACCGCGCCATCGGCCGAGGAGTGGGGCGCAGGATCGCGCAACTCGAACCGCACCTGGTTGCCGGGGGCGCACCCGCTGCCGCTCACCGTTACGTCATCCCCTGCCCGCAACTCCCGAGGGACTGCGGTGAGTTGCTCTACCCCCGAATCGTCCAACGACGCTCCTTGAGCCAAAGCCGGGGAGGCCCACAGGCAAAGCAGAGCAATGCCCGCCAGGCACTTCATCGGATCCCCAGGTATGCCGTCAGCAGCATCGCGCTGGCACCCACCAGCAGGCTGACGAGCGCCAAAATGACCAGCCGGCCATTTCTGATGTTCAGCAGCGAACGGCGCTTCCACCAGATTCTGTCCGAGTGGGTCCGCTGGGTCATCTTGAGTCCCCGTCACCGGCGGAGGCGGATACCGGCTGCCGCAGGAACCTGGTAACCCGGTTCATAACTCGGGTGGTGAGCGGAGTCTCTATTCGAGCGGCGAACTCCAGGTCCTTGTCCACCTCTCCCGACCAGACGAGGTTGCTTCCGCTCTTAAAGCCTTCGCGCTCGGTGACCGTCATGTTTTCCGGTACCTGAATGTTGATCGACAAAGTATCGGGCCTGACGGTCGCCTGGTTCTGAACTGTCAGATAGTAGAGGTTATCGAACACCGCCTCGGGCAGCAGGTACTTGTAGCTCACGGTTTGCGATTCGCCGGGACCGACCTCCACCCAGGTGCCCAGCCGGCGCTTCCTGCTCTCCGGAGCGTTCTCAAAGTCATCCGACAAGACTCCGTTCTGTTTGACCTCGATCAGCTGAGCCCTATGCGGTACGAACAGAGAAAGGAAGTGCCGAACCCGCCCCCCGGCCATGTCCTCTCGCGATCCTGCGACGAAGTCCGGGAAGGTGGATCCTGCGGGTGCGGTGTGGGTGACCGTGGTGGTGACCTCTACCTGCATGTCCCCATCGGTTTGCAGCGCTCCCGTGAAGTCGATGTCCCGCTGCAGGTAGAAGTCCATCTTGTTCTCGGCAATGTTTTGGCCGACCAGCAACAAGTAATCGTCTTCGGTGGCCGCAATAGTGCCGGCTATCCCAAGCTGCTCGATCACGCTTTGCTCGTCCGGCCTGGCGGAATACATCAGAAGGTGCCGCTCGGAAAACGCCTGTGCCAGTGCGTCCACTACCCGGCCGGCGTTTAGATCCGAGCCCGACAGGAGTCGGCTCCATACCGTCGACGCAATCACGCTCAGCAGTTCCTTGCGTTCGTCGTGCTCGCCTTCGACCAGAAAGTAAATCCGGTTCATCGACCAGTCCACAATGTTGTCGGCCGTTAGTTGCTCGGGGATGCCGGGCACGCTTACCGGTCCGGTGGCACGCAACAGGTAGGACAAAGCAATCGGGTCCAGTGCAATCAAGCCGTCGGCAGGCATGCCGGCGATATTGTCGAGATTGGCCAACAGCGTTTGGGCACCGGTCGGAAAGTCGGGGCTCATCAACAGGTTCTGCCACGCGACGGTGCCGCCGAGGAATCCGTACTGACGAAAGTACTCATCGCTGACAGTCCCTTGAAGCGTGGGGTCGACGGGAAGGCGGGGCAGCCCGCTGGTCGGTTTGAAGTCGACCAGCTGTAAGCGTCCTTCGTCGGCAGAGAGCATGCCCAGAGAGCCGATATAGCCTCCCCGGCCACGAAGCTCGGCGTTGTTCTCCGCACCGATAACCCAGTTCCTAGGTCCGTCTGCGCCGAATACACGGGGCAACAGGAAGGCTGCGGCCACTGCGGTGTCTGCTTCCCTGCGGGCTGTGGTCACAAGCTCGATTCCCCTGGCCCGTGCATCGGCCACCGGCGGCAACAAGAACCGGGAGGGTGTGGAGTTGAGTTGCCGTTGCGCCTGGTGCAGTTCCCCCTGAAGTCTTTCGGCCGGAACTTCGGCGGCAGTAAAAGGTGCCAGGTCAATAGCCCCGTTTCCGAAAGTGACTGCAGGCCGTCCACCCTCGAACGGTAGGGCCTCCAGGAGTTCCAGCCCGCTAAACCCGGCCGCCACGATGGAGCCTCCCAACCGTGCAAAGGTCTGGGGCACCTGCAGATTGTTGTTCAATCCCGGGATCAGCCCCAGACCCAACGTCGCCGGGGAGGAGAGCTTGGAATCCGCCCGCTGGAACGCAAGGCGGGCCTGCTCCAACTCCGCCCTGGCGGTGGGAGGATCCAGCCGAACCGCGGCACCGCGGGCCCTAAGCACCGCGGCCTGTGCGCTAAGCAAATCCCCCCTGGCAGACAGGGCAAGGACGGCGCCGGGGATCGTGGCCGCCACGAGCAACGCCGCAGCGACGGCAATGTACAGCCGCGAGCGGAGCGGAGCGTCACGGGCCGGGATGCTACGGGCGCGCTCAGGGACCAACTCCCGCCAGGCGGCGTTTCGCTCCCACATGCGAGCCGCCAGCCGGATCTTGGTCTCGCGATGGATCAAGATCAGCAGCACGGTTCGCCACATCAGCCAGAAGTCGAAGATGATCGAGCGGTTGGCCAGGTAAAAGAGGTCGTACTCCGGATTCTTGTGAAAGGGTTGCTCCCTGACCCGGCTGAGCTGCCAGAGCCCTGTCAGGCCCGGTCTCACCGCCAGACGAAGTTCAGATTCCCGGTCGGAGTACTCCTCGGGGATGATCGGCCGGGGGCCGACCAGCGACATGTCCCCCTTTACGACATTCCAGAACTGCGGCAGCTCGTCGATTTTGAGCCGGCGCAGGACCGCACCAAATGATGTGGCCAGGTGCTCGGCCTCACCTTTTTGGACGTCGGAAGGTGCCTCAACCGATAGCGTTCTCAGCTTCGCAACCTTGAACTCCTGCCCCTCCTTGCCGACTCTGGTCTGGCGAAACAACGCAGAGCCGCCGGTGGAACGCCGGCCTATGGCCCCGAAGAGAAGAATGAAGGGAGCGGACACCAGCAGCGCGATAGTCCCAAGAGTTAGGTCACGCAGTCTCGCGACGATCGGATACCAGCGGTGAGCCCGAAGCCCTATCTGGGTTGCGCGTTGAACCAGACCAGACGGCGATCGCTTCGACCGCCTACGGAGAGTCCCCGCATTTTCTCCGCCCAACGCCAGTGGTTACCTCCTTGGCCGAGGTGACATAGGTTTGAGTCTAGCAATGGTTAGCAAGAGGACCTAAAGATTGCCATCAGACCCTCGAAGTGCTGCGAGCGTTCCCCTGCCGAACGTCGACCAGTCACGTGCCGACAACGATCCGGTTCGGGAGCGAATCCTCTTCGTTTGCACGGCAAATGTCTGCCGGTCCCCCATGGCGCAGGCGTTGCTGCAGGCCCAACTCGAACTACGAAATCCGAAGGTGGAGGTCTTCAGCGCGGGCTTCCTGAGTCAGGGTACTGCCGCCGACAAGAAGGTTGTCTGGGCACTGGAGCGGCTCGGTTTAGACGTTTCCGGACATCTTTCGCAGAAGGTGGGTTTGGCCCTGGACCTGGACCCGGATCTTGTATTGGTCATGGCCAGGGAGCACTTGCGGGGACTAGCGAAGCTTAATCCCGGCGTCATTACAAAGACGTTCACCCTTAAAGAGTTTGTATTTTTGGCGACAATCGAAGGGCCCAGGCGGGCACACGAGCCCTTATCCGATTATTTGAGGAGAGTAGGCGTTAGCCGGAGTGTCGGAGCGATGACCTCGCCCGGCACGGAGTTGGATGTCGAGGATCCAATAGGAAAGCGCAGGAA
>DATLGP010000279.1:0-4486 GCA_035540395.1 Actinomycetota bacterium | reverse complement strand
CCCCGCAGGACTTCCAGCCGGACCCGCTCCCCGCCGTCGCGGGCCGCCAGTTCCCGGTTGAGATCCCGGAGGTCCTTCACCGGCTTGGCGTCGACCGCAGTGATGACGTCGCCTGCCACCAGCTCGGCTGCAGCCGGCGTGCCCTGGAGCACTTCGATAACGAAGACTCCCTCGGCCCGGTAGGGCATCCCCAGCTCGCCGAGGGCGGCAACCGCAGCCTCCAGCTCACTGCGGGTCATCTGAGCCGCCTGAATGGACTCGGTCTCCTGGTCCGACCGGCCCGCCGGGTAGATCGCAGTTCGGGGAAAGACGACCTGCTCGGACGCGAAAATTGCCGCCAGCACCTCGGCGGCCGTAGCACCCTTGGGCCGGCCCACCTGGGCAGTGGTCAGGTGCATCGACCCCTCCGATGGGTAGGTCTGGGCGTCGATCTCGGTTCGCTCCGCAATGTCGGGAGCCGGCCCCGGCTCCAGGACCAGCAGGGGGAGCCTCAGCGACACGGCGAGCACCCCGATGAGCCCCACGACGCAAAGGACGGCGGCCCACCGGGCAGCACGACGCCACGTGGAGGATTGTCGAATGCTGCCGGGCCATTTCGAGCCTAGCGGGGGCACGGACCGGTGTTCACGGGAGCGGTAACGTTGCGTACCTGGTCAACCCGGGCGGCCACATCCACGGAGCTGAGCGCGTAGGCAATCTGCGGGTTCAGCAACGAGGAGGCGAAGATCACTCCCACCACCTCGCCTCCGGGCGCCACAAACGGGCCGCCGGAGTTGCCCGGGTGGACCTCCGAATCGATCTGTAGGACGTTACGGGCTACCAGATCACGGCTGTAGATATCCCGCCCGACGGCGTCACGGTAGAAGTCTCGCACCACGCCGGGCTGCGCGGTGAACGGTCCACCTGCGGGGAACCCCAGGACGCCGCCCTGCTGGCCCCGCGAAACCTCGGCACGGCGCAGGGGAAGCGGGCTGCCCGCCAGGCCGGTGGCCCGCAGGACTGCCAGATCCATCTCGGGGTCGAAGAAGATCACGATGGTTCGGTGCGCCCCTGCGGTGTCCGTAACCGTCGGGTTGTCCACCCCTGCTACCACGTGGGCGTTGGTGACCACCAGGCCCGGGGCGGCAACGAACCCCGACCCGGAGGTGCGCCTGCCGCATCCGTCGGCAGTTACCTTCAACACGCTGGGCCGAACCGCCTCGACGATCGCCGCCAGGTCCGGGTTGCCGGTGACCGGCACCTCGGGCGCGATGGGTTCCATCTCCGCGAACACCGGCGGAAAGCCGGACGGCAGGAGGGTCCGCTGGATGCTGGAGAAAACCGCGGGAGCCGGAGGCAGGTTTGCGGTCAGGCCTCGCATGATCGTCGAGGTCTGAAGAGAGGCGGTCACTCCGCCCATAGGGACCTGCGCCAGCATGCCTCCCACCAGCCATGTGGTGAGCAGGGTAATCAACACCGCGACCCCCAGCCCCCCTGCTGAGTTCACCATTCCGAGCGGCGACGCCCTCGGCACCGCCCAGGTGGCCCGGGCTCCGATGAACTTGCCTATGGTCCCTACCAGCGAAGCGGTGGCAAACAACGTCAGGATCACCACTGCGATTCTCAGCGCCGGGTTGTCGACGAACTGGCCTACCACCGGACCCAACTTTGCCCCCATGAGCAAGCCGAGAATGAAACCCGCGTAGGAAAACACCTGAACCGCTGCGCCCTGCATGAAACCGTGCACCGCGGAGCTGATCACGAGGATGACGATCAGCAGGTCCACCCAGTTAAACTCCATCAGCGGACAAGCCACCTTTCCCGAGAGGTTGCGCGCATCACCACTACCTACGTCAGCCGGTCCGGCAGGGTTAGGGTCGCGACGATGCGAAGAGTTCTTTCAGCAAATGCATTGTTTCCAGACACTTTCCGGCCCCAAACACCACACACTCGAGGGGCCGGTCGGTCAGGTGAACAGGCACGTCGCACTCCTCCGCAATCCGTATGTCCAGCCCTCTCAGCATCCCACTTCCCCCGGTCAGAGCTATCCCTCGAGCCAAGATATCCTGGCTCAGCTCGGGAGGGGTTTCGGCGAGAGCGGAGATGATTGCCTCGAGGATCTGGGAGACCGGTTCGGCAATGGCTCCCCGGATCTCCTCGGAGGTGATCTGCAGGGTCTTTGGCATGCCGGTGGCCAGATCGCGCCCGCGGATTTCCGCCTTTTCCTCCACCGCCAGTGGGAAAGCGGAGCCGATGGCGATCTTGATCTGCTCGGCGGTGCGCTCCCCGACCACGATGGCGTATTCCTTGCGGATGTGCCGGGAGATCGCGTCGTCGATGTCGAAACCACCGACCCTGATCGACTTGTTGACGACCACGCCGCCCATCGCGAGGACCCCCACCTCGCTGGTTCCCCCGCCGATGTCGACGATGAAGTTGCCGGTCGGCTCCTGAATAGGCAGCCCCGCGCCGATGGCCGCTGCCACCGGCTCTTCGATCAGGTAGGCGGAACGGGCGCCTGCCGCGATGGCGGCATCCTGGACTGCCCGGCGTTCCACGCCGGTGATGGCCGACGGGATCGCTATGAGGACTCTGGTCCGGGCCAGCTTGCGGACCCCGACCTTTTCCATCAGCAGACGGATATAACGCTCGGTGATGTCGAAGTCGCTGATGGCACCCCGCCGGAGCGGCCGCTCGGCAACGATGTAGCCGGGAGTCCGGCCGATCATTTGCCAGGCTTCCTGGCCCACGGCCAGAACCTGGTTGTTCTCCCGGTTCAATGCAATGACGGTGGGCTCGTTGAGCACGATGCCCCGGCCGCTCGCGTAGATCAGGGTGTTGGCGGTGCCCAGATCGATCGCCAGATCGCGGCCCATTTACTACTCCGTTCAGCTTTTGGGGCTCTTACCCTCCCCTTCGGGTGCAAGGGCCCTGATGGCGCGTTGAAAGGAATCGACCGATTTGGCCGGATCGTTGGGTGTCTTCAACCTCATCGAGAGGTAGCCGATGATGGAGGTTGCCATAACTACGGCGAAGATCAGATAGGCCAATGGTGTCCTCCGGAAGTTTGTTTTCAATCAAGCGCTGGGGTACCGCAAGGGTAACCCAAGGATCTGGCCGGGGGTTCAACAAACCGCGATTGTCCCGAAAAAAAAGGAGCACCGGAAAATCCGGCGCTCCGGTGAAGCTTGAAGATCTACTAGTTGCGCAGGGCCAGGGCCAGCACGTAGGCAAGGCCCAGAACGCACAGAATCACCCAAAATACCGGGTTCACGAGGTCCACCGAAAGTTCCCCCTCTCTGGTGTCCAAACTTCTTTGGCTTGCCTTAGCAAGTTTAACCGTTGGAATTGACGATCAAACCTGATTCTAGTCCTGTCGATCGGGCCTTTGCATCCTCTGTCCCCGAAGGGATGACAAACTAGTTGAATGGACGGGATCGACAACTCCGAGCTCTCTCGCCGGCTGCTTGAGATCCCGCTGTTTCGCGAGATCAACAATGCCCTCAGGGGTCAATCCGGGCCCGTCGACTGGAAGATCGCCGGCCAGATTTCCGAGGCAGTAGCGGGATCCGGCATCCGCAGCGGCAAGCCCTCTGCGTCGGATGTCGAAGAGCTCAACCAGGCATGCCGGATCGCCGAGCTGGCGGTCGTCGGCCACAGCGGCCTGGGGCCGGTGCAGGGCGTCACCGACGTCCGGCTCCTCTGGCGCACACAGTGGGCCCAGGTCAACCTCGACGCGCTGAAGCCGTTGACCGAGCGCCTGGCCACCAAGCTGTCGGGGGATGCAGCCGCCGGGTTGAGACTGGGTCCGGCCGCCCCGCTGCTGGGCGCGGTGAGCCCGTTTCTGATGGGCGCCCAGATGGGAATGGTGATCGGCCACCTGTCCCACAAGGCACTCGGCATGTGGGACTTGTGCCTTCCCCGAACCCGGGCGGGGCGGATGTATTTCAACTTCCCCAACATCCTGGAGGTGGAACGCGACCTGCAGGTCACCCCTCAGCACTTCCGGATGTGGCTGGCCCTTCACGAGGTGTCGCACGAGCTGCACTTCCAGGCGGTCTCATGGATGCGTCCCTACCTGCTCGGACTGGTCGAACAGTACATCGAAGCCGCCGAAATCGACGCCTCCCAACTGGCCTCGCGCTTGGGAAACCTGAACGACCCGACCGAGCTCAGCTCGATCATGCAGCGGCCCGAGGACCTGTTCCCGCTGCTGCGGTCTCCGGCCCAGGAGACTCTGGTCGAAAGGATTCAGTGCTTCACAAGCGCGGCCGAAGGCTACAGCGACTGGATCGTACGGAAAGCGGGGCTCGGCCTTACCGAACAGTTCGACAAGATTCAGGAGGGCATGACCCGCCGGAGGGCCGAGCGGTCCTCACCCGAGAGGATGATGGAGAAGCTGTTCGGCCTGGACCTCGGCAACGAGCAGCAACGCCGAGGCAACAAGTTCGTCGTCGCTATCGCCGCCGCAGGCGAGCTGGAACACCTGTGGGAGAAGCCGGAGAAC
>DATLGP010000278.1:0-13682 GCA_035540395.1 Actinomycetota bacterium | reverse complement strand
GCCTTGGACCAGACATGGACCGGAAAGGAGCCGCAGATGCAAAGCTTCGGAGATGAGACGCCCATTCCCCACACCGTCGCCGAGACGCCGACTGTGATCAATGCCCCGGATGACCCCTCCACGTGGACGCCCGAGGAGGAGTCGCCGCCGTCACTGGAGGTCCCGGACGGCCTCCCGGAGGCGGACGTGCTGGAGCAGCAACTCCCGGCTTAGTCCCCGAGGTCCAGGACCCGTCCCTCGGTCGCAGCTTCTACATCCACCGCCGCCCCGGGTGCCAACCCTTCAACGATCCGGCTCAACTCATCGTCGGTTCGGCCCGGGTCGTGATGAAACAGAAGCAGGCGCTTGGCCGAGCACGCCTCGGCCAAGCCCACCGCGTAGTCGATCGTTGAATGACCGAAGTCGGCGCGGGCTGGGAACTCGGCCACGGTGTACTGGGCATCGTGCACCATAAGGTCCACTTCCTCGCACAGCGCGTATGCCGCCTCGTGGTATTCACCGTGCCCGTTGGGTCCCGGGCCTAACTGGATGGGGTGGTGGTCCGAGAGGTAGGCCAGGGTTGAGACCCCGTCAGAAACCCGGAAGCCGAAGGTTCTCCCTCCTTTGTGCGGGATCTCCAGGGCCGTGACCTGGAACTCCTCGATCGTGTGATCGCCCTCCTCCAACTCGCCCACTCTCCAGTCGCCGCGCAGTTCGTTGACCTGCACCGGAAAGTGGGGGGGCGACATGAACCTTGCCATCAGCTCCTCCGGCCTGACCCCCTGTGCGGGCAGAAGCACCCTGACCCGTGAGTCGGGGCGGTCGCCCGCCGAGAAGAACGGAAGGCCGTGCGTGTGGTCCCAGTGCAGATGCCCCAAAAGGATGGTTCCGCGGAACGGCCGCCCGTCAAGGACCGTGGTCAGGTTGCGCAGGCCGGTCCCGCCGTCCAGCACCAGCTTGGGGGGCTTGTCCTTTTGCGCCAGGGCAATGCAAGAGGTGTTGCCTCCGTAACGCACGTACTCCGGTCCCGGCGCCGGAGTGCTTCCCCGCACTCCGCAAACGGTTACCTGCAAATGGCCAACCTAGCTCTCCTCCCGCTTGTGGGACTCGGCCAGCTGCTTTAGGACCTCCGGTTCGATCAGGTCCCCCGGCACCGCGGCAACCCGGCAGTCGGTTACCGCGAGCAGCGTGGAGGTCCGGTACCCGGTCTCGACCACCGCCCGCTCCCCGAGGATGGCGCCCGGGCCCATCTCTGCCAGGCGGTCACCGTCCACGTCGATGCGCAGGACCCCGTCCAGGAGCAGGAACAGCTCGTGTCCCGGGTCGCCCTGTTTGACCAGCACCTCGCCCTTTGCCAGTTTACGGAACTGCGGCTTGGTCCCGCCCTTCATGATCTTGCCGGACAACTCCCTTTCCAGGGCGCTCTCTACTGCGGTCACCAGGGCAGGCGAATCCTCGTCACCCCAGGGGGTGTGCTTGCCGAACGCCTCGCGCAGCCAGTCTTCGAAGTGGATGAGTCCGGACTTCCCGGCAAGCTCGCCGTCTTCGTTGTATATCCAGTGCCGGGGGAACTTGCTGGCCCCCACAACCTCGTGGACCGAGGTGCCGTCTGCCGAGATCGTCAAGGCGAGGGTGGTCCACGCCAGCGGGGCCGAGAACTGCACGTAGGGCTTGCGGCGTACCCGGCGGGGGGCCGGGACCCCGGTTCGGCCCCCCGCAGTTTGGACGAATCGCACCGAGTCGGAACCCACCTCGGGATTGTGCTGGATGTCGGGCAGCGGCACCGGCGGAACGCTGACCCCGGCCGGGCCCAGGCGAATGTTCGTTGAGCTGATGTAGCCCTTTCCGGAGTATCCGTAGGAGGTGACCCGGCCCTCCTCCACCTCTATCCAGGCCTTCAGGTGGTTGGCGAACCGGAACCGCTCCTCCCGCCACAGGTCCTCGATGTCGCCGAATTGCTCGGGAGGGGGCGGGTCGTAGTGGGTCACGCCCAGGTCGAACGGGGCCCTCATGTGCATCACGCCCTGGATGGCTTCCGACGGAATCCAGCTGAGCGATGTGACCGCTGACTCTATTCGCACGTCTGCCTCCTGAACGGTAATTGGGTGTTCTTCTGCCTCGCTGGAGATTACCTAAACCACCTAGCGGACGACCAGATCGCCTTCCATGCCCGGGTCGTGCGGCTTGCAGTAAAAGCGGTACTCGCCGGCGCCGGCGTCGAAGGTGATCTGCCTGGACTGTCCCGGGGCGATGCTGACGTCGACGCCCAGCTCGTCGACTGTGAAGGTGTGGCGGGCGGAGTCGTTGTTGGTAACGTACAGGGTGACCTCGCCGCTCTCGGCATTGATGGTCTCGGGTCCGAAGGCAAAGTCCTCCATCGCAACCACGGTGCTGCCCACGGCGGGAGCGTCGCTGGCGATCGTGCCTTTGGCGACCATGGAACTGCCACCGCGACCACCACCAGCGCCAGGCCGGCTCCTCCCAGCACCATCGGGAGGACGGAGCCCGTGGCCCTGCCACGGGCGGCTCGGAAAGCGGGAACCGCTGCCGATATCGCAAGCAGCCCTCCCACCGTTAACATCGTCACAGGAACAAAGTCTGTGGGCGACTCGGGATGCATCAGGGCGTCGGGAATGAATCCGGCGCTCATTACAAGGAGGGCGAGACTGACCACCCGAAGCCAGACGATTCCGGTCTTACGGGCGAACCGGATCAGCACCAGGCCGATCAACGGCGGCACGATCAGGATCGCGAAGAACGGGTCAAACCCGTGGCTCAGGATAGGTAGGACCGGCGCGAGAGCGATGATCGCTCCGCCCAGAACTGTCAGCTTGATCCAGTCGAACCTTCCGGCGGTTCTTCCGGTATTCCGCGCCGTCCTTTCCAACCGAGGTGCTGGCTCTTCCAACCGAGGTGCTGGCCGGGTCTGCATTACCGCTCCTTTCAGCTTCGTTCGGAGCTCTGGCTCCGGTAGCTCATCCAATGCTCTTGTCGCGCTGCCTGCTCAAGCTATGCCTGAGCGAGAGCGCCAGACAGAAGGCAGGCCGGTCAATGCCGGGGTAGGCCAGCATCCCCCGGCATTGGGGTGGCGGCCTTCCTTGACCGGGCGCCCGGCGTGAGGCCCAATTAACCAATGGCCGAGACGTCCCCGGAGAAGAAGAAGATCACCGTTTTCCTGGCGGAGGACAATCTGTTCGTGCGGGAAGGCGTGCGGGCGCTGCTTTCCTTCGAAAGCGACCTCGAGGTCGTCGGCACGGCAGCCGACTACGACGAGCTGATTGCCGGCGTCCATGCCTGCGATCCCCAGGTGCTGGTCACCGACATCCGCATGCCGCCCACCTTCCAGACCGAAGGCATCGATGCCGCCAAGGAAGTGCGCAAGCGCCATCGCGGGACGGGAGTTGTGATTCTGTCGCAGTACGACGATCCCAACTACGCCATCTCGCTGCTGAGCGAAGGGGCCGAGGGCTACGCCTACCTTCTAAAGGACCGGGTCGCCGAGGGGGACCAGCTGGCGCAGGCCATCCGGGAGGTCGCCTCCGGGGGGTCCAAGCTGGATCCCAAGATCGTCGAGGCTCTCATCACGCCGGTGACCGGCGAGGGTGAGCTGACCCGCAAAGAGGAGGAGTTGCTCCGGCTGGTGGCCGAAGGCCGGCCGATCAAACGAATAGCCGCAGCGTTCCGCACGACACCGGAGGACGTCTCCGGATCCATCGAGCGGCTGTTTCTCAAGCTCGCCCAGGGGGCCAGCTCCGGCGCAAGCGGGGCGCTGCAGCGACTGAAGATGCTGCACCAGGCGATCGTCGAGCTGGAGGAGCAGGGAGAGTCGATGAGCCGGCTGCTTCCCGGAGGGGTGGCCGAGAAGCTGCGCCGGGAGGGCCGCAAGGTGGGCGAGACCGAAAAGCTGACCGTGACTGTGCTGATGTCCGACATACGCGGTTACTCGACGATCGCCGAGGACACGGACCCGAGCCTGCTGGCCGGCCAGCTCAACACCCATCGAATTGAGATGAGCAGGGCGGTGACCGCCAGCGGGGGTAACGTCTGGCAGTTCGTCGGGGATGCCGTGATGGCGGTCTTCGGAGCTCCCCTGCCCCAGGAGGACCACGCCGACCGTTCTCTGGCTACTGCCCTGGCGATGCACGCGGCGCAAGATGAGGTCAACCGCCGCTGGAGCGCCGAGGGTCTGGCACGGTTCGAGCTGGGGATCGGGTTGAGCACCGGTGAGGTGGCAGCAGCCCTTCTGGGGTCCGAGGAGCGTCTGGAGTACTCACTGGTCGGCGACACGGTGAACCTGGCGCAGCGGCTGCAGCAGTGGGCGGAGCCGGGACAAACCGTTCTTTCCGAGGCGACCTACCGGCAGCTTCGGGTACCCCTGGAAGCCGAGCTTCTACCGCCTGCGACGGTCAAAGGCCGGGTGGCGCCGGTGAAGGCCTACAAGCTGCACGCTGCTGGTGCGGCGTATCCCCTGGAGCTAGAGAGATGATCGAAAGGAGTTCCGCATTGCCTGGTGCCGACGGAAGCCGGGGTCTACTGCCTAAAGTGCTTCTGCGTATCGTCTTCCCTTTTGTGTTGTTCACGGTCCTGTTGGTGGGGTGCGCCCGGGACCAGTCCGGTCCCCAGGAGAGGACAATACGGGTGGACTTCAGTCACGACGAGTTCGCCAGCTACTTCCTGGAGTACTACCCCAGAACAGTGACCCTGCGACCCGGCGACACCGCGGTGTTCCGGCAGACCTGGACCGGGGAGCCTCACAGCGTGACGATGGGAACGCTGGTCGACAGGCTGGTGGAACTGGTCGACCCGTTCATCCTGCGGATGAAAGAGGGTGAGCCGCTTCCGGACGAGCCCCCGCCTGGTTACGAGGAGCTGGAGGCCCCGCTCCCCTACATGTTCGGGGACGACCTCGAGGACGTGAACCAGCTCGCGGCCCAGCCCTGCTATATCGAGTCGGGGGACATGCCCGGCGACCTCTCGCAGCCGTGCGAGCAGCAGGAGCAGCCCGATTTCAAGGGGACGGAAACCTACTACAACAGCGGCTTCATCCCCTACGAAGGGCCCGGTGGCAACGAATTTCGGGTCCGGCTGTCCGACGACATCGAGCCGGGAACCTACTACTACTACTGCAACTACCACGGTCCGTTGATGAGCGGGGCTATCGAGGTGGTAGGCAAGGGCGAAGCCATTCCCTCTCAGGAGGAGGTGAACCGGCGGGCGCGAGAGGAGATCGAGCAGTCGGCAACCCCGCTTCGCCAGGAGTTGGAGAAGGCCCAGGCCGGTGAGCTGGACGTGAAAGACGACGAAGCTGCCCTGTTGAGGCGGTCCGGGCACATCAGGCCCGGCACGAACATCTTCCGGGGCAACCTGTCGGGCCTTTACGCCGAGGAAGCGGGCTGGTTGGCCGGTATCAACGAGTTCATTCCCAAGGAGATCCAGGCACGGGTTGACGAACCGGTCACCTGGATCAACCTGGGTATGCACACCATCAGCTTCAACGTACCGCGCTACTTCCCCGTGATCTCGGTCGAGGACGACGGAACCGTGGTGTACAACCCGCAGGTTCCCCCGGCTGCCGGCGGAGCACCCCAGCCCCCGGAACCCTTCTCCGATGAAGAGGAAGGGGAAGGTCCGCCCCAACCGGTCCGCATCGATGCCGGGACCTTCGACGGGGAGGGATTCTGGTCCTCGGGTCTGATCGCTGCGGACCCCTGGGTGCATTACACCATCAGGTTCTCCAGGCCGGGGACCTACAAGTACGCCTGCCTTATCCACCCGCCGATGACCGGCACGGTGGTGGTCAGGTAGCGCCGGAGAACTGGTGGCTACCTTCGCAACGGAGTCCAACGAGGGCCCGGCTCCACCCCGGAGCCGGCTCTCGGTTCTTCGCCGCATGCCGGTCTCCGATCTGTTGTTCGGCGCCTTCTTCATCGGACTGGTCGTCGCCTCGCTCGTGGTTTTGAGCTTCGGCGTCATGGCGGTGATCGCCGATTACTCCAAGCCGTTCCACGACCGCACTCACGAAATCGGGTTCGGCGAGGGCATCGTGGCCAGGGTGGCCGAGGGCATCGGCGACGCGGCCCACAACGACCATCCCTGGGCCGCGCTGGCGATCGACTACGGCTTCAGTGCTTTCAACCTGATTCTGGCCGCGCTTTTGCTGAAGCTGCGTCCGCGGGACTGGACCGCGCGGCTGCTGGCAATTGGAATGCTGGGGACCGCCGCGGTCTTCAACCTCCAGGCGGCAGGCGTGTACCATGCGATGCCTAAGACGGCGCTGGAGTCTTCGCTCTTCTCTGCGCACCGGCTGATCGCCGGAGCGGCGTACGTCGCGGCGCTTTTGCTGTTCCCAGACGGCAAGCTGGTGCCGCGCTGGCCCGCCTGGGGAAAGGCACTTCTCTACACGCCGCTGGTGCTAGGTCTGGTCGACATCTCGTTCAGGCCCGAGGCGCTTCAGGAGGTGACCACCACCGTTCCGTTGATCGCGTTCTTCGGCCTGGTGACGCCCCTGGCAGCCGTGGGAGCGCAGGCCTACCGGGTTAAGCATTCCCAAACGCCCGAGGAGCGCCAGCAGTCCAAGCTGCTGTTCTGGGCTCTCACCCCGGCGCTGGTCATCGGTCTGGTCGTCCTGGTTCAGGGGATCAGGTTCGTCGCCCAGGACGACTTCGCGGGCCGGCCTCAGGAGCTTCCGCTCGTCATCTTCCGGATATTCCAGCCGGTGTTCACCTTGATCCCGATAGCGCTGTTCGTCGGCTTGCTGAAGTACCGGCTCTGGAACATCGACAAGATCCTGAGCAGGACGCTTGCCTACGGCGTCCTGGCCGCCTTTGTCGGCCTTGTCTACGTCGGCGTGGTGGTGGGGGCCGGCCGGTTGATTGGGGCGGCGAGTGACAACCTTGTCTTGTCCATAGCGGCTACCGGCATAGTGGCCGTTGCGTTCCAGCCGGCCCGGGAAGGGGTCGAGCGGCTGGCCAACCGGCTGGTGTACGGAAAGCGGGCCACCCCGTACGAGGTTCTGTCCGAGTTCAGCAACAAGATGGCCGCGGCATCAGCCCCCGAAGACCTGCTTACAGACATGGCACGGACCCTGGCAGAGGGGACCGGTGCGGTGTCGGCGCAGGTCTGGTTGAAGGTGGGAGACACGATGAGGCTCGCCGCGGCGCACCCGGATGCTGAAGGGCCGGATCGGCCGGAGCCGGTAGACGTCGATGGACGGCTCACCATTCCCGGCGTAGACATGGTGTCCGAGGTGGTCTATCGGGACGAGCGGCTGGGAGCTCTGGCGATCACCAAGCGGTCCGGCGAGTCGATCGGCCCGGTGGAGGCCAAGCTGCTTGCCGACCTTTCCGCCCAGGCCGGAGTGGTGCTCCGAAACGTCAGGCTGAACGAGGAGCTGCTCCAGCGGCTGGGGGAGCTGAAGGCGTCCCGCCAGCGGCTGGTGGCGGCCCAGGACGAGGAACGCCGGCGGCTGGAGCGCGATCTTCACGACGGTGCCCAGCAGCAGCTGGTAGCCCTCAAGGTGAAGCTTTCACTCGCCGAGCGCGTGGCCGATGAGCAGAAGGTCAAAGCCTTCCTCTCGCAGCTGCAGGCCGAGGCGGACGACACCCTGCAGACGCTGCGCGACCTGGCTCGCGGGATCTATCCGCCGCTGCTGGCGGACAAGGGCCTTTCGGTGGCCCTCACCGCCCAGGCGAACAAGTCCCCCCTGGACGTGTCGGTCGAGGGCGAGGTGGGCCGGTATTCCCAGGAGGTGGAGGCAGCGGTGTATTTCTGTTGCCTGGAGGCCCTGCAGAACGTGGCCAAGTACGCCGGGGATTGCTCGGTGGTAATCGCCCTAACCGCTACCGAAAAGGTACTGAGCTTCGAGGTCAGGGACAACGGAATCGGCTTCGACGCCGCTACCTCGGCCAGAGGACATGGCCTGCAGAACATGTCGGATCGGATGGATTCTCTGGGGGGCCAGCTTTCGGTGCGCTCCAAGGCGGGGGAGGGCACTGCCGTAATCGGCCGTGTTCCGGCTCGGGCCATGGAGCCGGTGGGATGACCGCAGTCGCCGCCCGTCCCCAACCCGCCCGTCCGGATGGCCGGCCACGTCTTCCGTGGGTACTTCTTGCCCTGACCGGCGGGTTGGTTGTGATCATGGTCATTCTTTCGTTGGGAAGGGAGCCGCTTTACGACACCGTCATCTTCGGGCTCCTTCCGCTCGCTCTCGCAACGGTCGGGGCCCTCGTTGCTTCCCGGCAGCCGGCAAACCCGATCGGCTGGATACTTGCCGGCCATGGCGTGTGGGGGGCGTTGACCGAGGCACTCGAGGGCGCCAGCTACCACGAAGTGCCGGTGGCGCAGTTCGGGGCGTGGTTGATCGGGTGGAGCTGGGTGGTCGATCTCAGCCTTTACGCGCTCATCCTGCTGCTGTTCCCCAACGGGCGGCTGCCGTCCCGGAGGTGGCGCATGGGTTTGGGGGTGTTGATTGCCGGCCTGGTGCTTGCGGTGCCGGGCCAGGCGTTCAGCGGCGACAACCCGGACAACCCTTTTGTCGTCGACAGCCCGCTGGTCGGGGCGGTCTATGGAATCGGGATCGTCCTGTTGCTCGGCGCCTTTCTCGGCGCAGTGGTCAGTTTGCTGATCCGCTTCCGCCGCGCCCAGGGAATCGAGCGACAGCAGGTCAAGCTTTTGCTCTTTGCCGGAAGCATCATCCTCGCAGTCGGCGCGGTAACGGTGCCGTTTTACTACGAATCCGTCGTCCTGCAGGTTGCCGTCGGGCTCGCTCTTTTGCTCCTGCCGGTCGCAATCGGCCTGGCGATCCTGCGGTACCGCCTTTACGACATCGACGTCGTGATCAACAAGACGCTGGTTTACGGTGCCCTGGCGGCTTTCATCACGGCCATCTACGTGGGGATCGTGGTCGGTCTCGGCGCTTTGCTGGGCGGGACAGACGAGGAACCCAACCTCGGCCTGTCGATCGTGGCAACCGCCCTGATCGCTTTGGCGTTCCAGCCGTTCAAGGAGAACGTGCAGAAAGTCGCCAACCGGATGGTCTACGGAAACCGTTCGACACCCTACGAGGTACTGGCGGACTTCTCGGCCCGGATGGTCGGATCCTACGCCCAGGATGAGTTGCTCGAGCAGATGGCAGCCACCCTCGCCGATGGGACCGGCGCCGCTTCCGCCCACGTATGGCTCAAAGTGCGGGAACACCTTCGCCTGGCGGCCGCCTTCCACCGGGACGGGGCCTCCAACGAAGACCCGGGCGATCACGCTCCTATCCCTGTGACCGGCACCGGCTTCGAAATCGAGGGCGCCGACATGGTGATGCCGGTGCTGCACAAGGGCGAGCTACTGGGGGCGCTGGCAGTAACCAAGCGGCCGGGGGAACAGGTCACGCCGGTGGAGGACAAGCTGATGAGGGATTTGGCGGCCCAGGCCGGAGTGGTGTTACGCAACGTCCGGCTGACCGAGGAGCTGCTGCAGCGGCTGGAGGAGCTGAAGGCTTCGCGCCAACGTCTGGTGGCCGCTCAGGACAAAGCACGGCGCCGGCTGGAGCGGGACCTGCACGACGGGGCCCAGCAGCAGCTGGTCGCGCTGAAGGTGAAGCTGTCGCTGGCCCAGAGGCTTACGACCCAGGAGAAGGTCAAGAACTTTCTCACGCAGCTACAGGCCGAGGCCGACGACACTCTTCAGACCCTTCGGGACCTGGCACGCGGGATCTATCCGCCGCTGCTCGCCGACAAGGGTCTGGCTACTGCCCTGGTTGCCCAGGCAAACAAGTCGGCGCTGGACGTGGAGGTTGTCGGTGAGGGCGTCGGACGGTATTCCCAGGAGGTGGAGGCAGCCGTGTACTTCTGCTGTCTGGAAGCGCTGCAGAACGTAGCAAAGTACGCGGGCCCGTGCCGGGTGGTGATAACGCTCTCTGCGGACATCCAGAGCCTGACATTCGAGGTGGCAGACACCGGCTGCGGATTCGACCAGAAGACGGCCAGGCGGGGGCGCGGCTTGCAGAACATGCAGGATCGTATTGATGCTCTGGGCGGCGACTTGTCGGTGACCTCGAGGATCGACGGGGGTACCCGCGTAGTGGGCCGGATCCCGGCGCGGGCCCGGGAACCGGCTAACGCCTAGGCCTTGGACCGCTCTTTGATTGCCTCGTTCCACGCCGCCTCCAGGCGGTCGGGATCGAAGGCCGACTTGGGAATGTAGGCGGCAGCGCCCGCTTCGGCGGCCCGTGGTTCGTACTCGGCCGGCTCGTAGGTGGACAAAAGAAGAATCACCACTGCGTCGGTCTCGGAAAGGATGATCTTGGTGGCCTCGGTGCCGTCAATACCCGGCATGTTCACGTCCATCAGGATCAGATCCGGCTTGAGGGAGCGGCTGAGCTCCACCGCCTCCTCCCCGGTCTTCGCCTCGCCGGCGACCTCGAAGCCGTCGGTCAACTCGACCACCAGCCGGGCGACATCCCGGAAGGGGGCCTGGTCGTCCACGATCAGCACCTGGACAGTTTGCTCGCTCATAACTGCATTCTGCTCCCCCCGCAGCTTATTGGCTATCGTACCCGCACGTGTATCGGGGGTGAGGTCAGCCTCCCTGGTCCGACAGGAAAAGCAGCACCGCTTTTACTCTGCGGTGCAGGTCCATCTCCGCCGAAAGCTCCAGTTTGGAAAAGATAACGTTGATGTACTTTTCGATCGCCCGGTCGGAGAGCACCAGCGCCTCGGCTATGGCGTGGTTGTTCTTGCCCTGAGCCATCTGGGCCAGGACCTCGGTCTCCCGGGGGGTCAGGTGACGTAGAAGCGACTCCTTCTTGCGGGAGCGCATCGCCACGAGCCCTTCCACCACCTTGGGATCGACCACCGAGCCGCCGGCGGCAACCTCGCGAATGGCGTTCAGGAGGTGATCCAGGTCGGCAACCCGCTCTTTCAACAGGTAGGCCCGGCGCTCGGACCCTCCTTCGAACAGGCTGAGAGCGTAGGCGGCATCGGCATGCTGGCTGAGGACCACGACGCCGATGTCGGGCCATGCCCGGCGGATCTCGGCGGCGGCGCGGATACCTTCGTCGGTCCCGGTGGGGGGCATGCGGATGTCGGTCAGCAGCACGTCCGGGCGGTGCTCGTCGACCGCGGCCATAAGGGAGTCGTAGTCGGCGCACGAGGCGACCAGCTTCAGCTCGTCGACGGAGTCGATGAGGCGCGCCACGCCCTCCCGCACTATGAAGCTGTCCTCAGCAAGAATGATCCGAATAGGCACAGCGGGAGAATATCTCCTAAAGGATGCATCCCAGCGGGTTGGTGAAAGCCGGCCGGCATTTAGGGGGAAGGGAGTTCGCAATGAACGAGATTGAAGAGAGCAACAAGCAACTCCTGCGCCGCCTCACCAAGGTCATCGTGGAGGGGGACCTGGACGACCTGGCCGGCCATCCCGGCTATTACGAGACCCGGACGAGGATTCCTGCATTGCGAGCCGGCTTCCCCGATATGAAGGTGACCGTCGAGCGGCAGATGGCCGAGGGGGACCTGGTCTGCACCCATTCCTGGTTCGAGGGAACCCATACCGCGGAATGGCTGGGAATCCCGGCAACCGGCCGCCGGGTCCGCTTCCAAAACGTCGCTATCGACCGGGTGGAGGACGGGCGGGTGGTCCAGCACAACGCCGAGTCGGGCTGGCTTTCGCTTCTCATGGCCCTGGACGTGCTTCCACTGGCCGTTTCCGGGTAGGACCTCAGTAGAGCTTCACCGGCCGCATCCGGGATCGAAAAGGATCGGTCGCGCGAAACAGCGAAGGAGGTTCTATGCCCAAGGCCACATGGAACGGTGAGCTCATCGCCCAAAGCGACGACTGCGTGGTTGTGGAGGGAAATCAGTACTTCCCCCGGGACTCGGTCGACCAGCAGTACCTTCGGCCTTCCGACACCCACACCTTTTGCGGGTGGAAGGGGCAAGCCAGCTATTACGACGTGGTGGTCGGGCCCGAGGTGAACAAAGACGCGGCCTGGTACTACCCGGACCCGATGGAAGGAGCCGAGCAGGTCGAGGACCGCATCGCTTTCTGGCGCGGCGTGAAGGTTGATGCCTAGCGCCGTTGCCCGGCGCAAGAAGGCCTCGTAGGACCCGCCCTGCCCGGCTCCGGTACTCCGAAAAGTTAGACGCGGTCGGTCTTCAGGATGTTGAAGGTGGCTCCTGTCGGATCGGCACAGACGGCAAACCGTCCGGGAGGGATGTCGGTCGGACCCATCATGACCCGTCCCCCCAGTTCGGTGACCTTCGCGGCTGCGGCGTCGGTGTCGTCGACTGCGAAGTAAACCGCCCAATGTGAGGGGACCTGCGCCGGCATCATCGGCGGCTTGGCCATCATGCCGCCGAACGTCCGGTCTGCCAGCTTGAGCTCGGTGTAACCGCCCGGGCCGGTGGCCGGCCCGTGGGCCTGCGCGGTCCATCCGAAGACCGCCCCGTAGAAGGCACCCGCGGCCTCGACGTCCGAGGTCACCAGCTCGTACCAGCAAACCGACCCCGGCTCGTTGCGGACCTCGGCCCCCTTGTGGGTACCCGGCTGCCAGACTCCGAACGCCGCGCCGGTGGGGTCCATATAGACCGCCATCGATCCGAAGTCGCCGATCTCCATCGGTTCCACGACAACCCGTCCGCCGTTCTCGGTCACCCGTCCGCTCACCTCGGCGGCGCTGTCGACGTTCACATAGACGGCCCAGTAGGCCGGGCCTGGCTGGAACTGGGGGGTTAGCCCGGCGACCTTTTTGCCGTTCAGCAGGGCGTTCCGGTATCCGCCGAACTGCTCGGGGTCCTCGGGAGGCGGCGCCTCCCAGCCGAACAGCCCGGAGTAGAACTCCGCCGCTTTGTCGGCGTCGGCCGAGCTCTGGTCCTGCCAGGTCGGCTCTCCGTTTTCATAACTGTCTACTTTCAAGTTCTCCTCCTTGGTTTGGTGCGGTGCAACCGCGTTCCTCAGCGACCAACCTTTAAGCCGAGCCTCTCACGTAGATAAGCGACGCCGACGGGACATCCTCCATGAGCTGGCGGGCAAGCTCGCTCTCGTATGTGGTTACCACGACCTGGCGGAGGCCGCCTGTGGAGGAGGCCCGGGCCAGCGTCCCCGCCACCACCCGCCGCAACCGGGGATCGAGGTGCTCCAGAGGCTCGTCCAGCCAGACGAACGGAGCATTGGTGGAGGCGCCGGTCACCAGCAGGCGGGTCAGCAGCAGCGCCCATACTTTCTCTCCGCCGCTCAGCGACCGGAAGGGGAGGACCCGTGTCCCCAACTTCCGGGTGACCTCGCCCTGCGGGCTGAGCCGAAGCCCCTCGGCACCGAAGACGAGCTTCCACCGCCTGCCTACCTCTGTGACCAGCGGCTCGATCTGCTCGCTGGTGATTCCGTCCGCGGTGTTGCGGAAGGTATCGGCCGCCGCCCGGGCGACGGCCTCCTGACGAAGCAGCGCGAGGATCTCGGCGGTCTGCCTTTCAGCTTCGGTCAGCTCGGCGATGCGGAGCTGAGAGATGCGTTTGCCGGCCGCCAGCTCGGCGGTCAGCCGGTCCAGCTCCTGGACCCGTTCCCGCTCCTGTTCGTACGCCAGTCCGGCCGCTTCTGCTTCGACGCTGGTCATTTCTTCACCCGCCGGAAGGGGGGGCGCGGGGAGTGCTCGGGCTTGTGCGAGGACCTCCCGAATCGACGTGAGCTGGGATCTCCGGCTCTCGGACAGGGCGCCC
>DATLGP010000277.1:0-4693 GCA_035540395.1 Actinomycetota bacterium | reverse complement strand
AACCTGGTCGGGCTGGTTCCCTACATCGGATTTACGGCCACCTCCAACATCTTCGTCACCGCCGCCCTGGCCGTGAACATCTACCTGATGGCGGTTGCCATCGGCATGGCCCGCCACGGTCCGCTCAAGTTCTGGCGCAAGACGGTGGTCCCCAGCGACGTACCGAAGGCCCTGCTGCCGCTGATGGTCCCCATCGAGATCATCTCCCAGCTCGCCCGGCCGTTTTCGCTGGCAGTGCGTCTGTTCGCCAACATGCTGGCCGGCCACGTAATTCTCTACATCTTTGTGGGATTCATCTTCCTGGTGGGCTCGACATTCACGCTTGCGCACCTGGCGGTTATCCCGGTTGCAATGGTCATGGAGATCGGCTTCACGGCGTTCGAGGTCTTCGTCTCGTTCATCCAGGCGGTCATCTTCGCTTTCCTCGCAACCATTTACATCAACGACGCGCTACATCCGGGTCACTAAAGTTCACACCCGGCTGATCGAAAGGAGAACAAGTTGAGTGCAATGCTGCTGGCGCAAGAGGCAGCCACCGGGTTCAGTGACGCAGGTTTGGCGTTTCTCGGCGGTGGACTGGCAATCGGCCTGGGGGCCGGAGGAGGTGCGGTGGGTATCGGCATCCTCTGGTCAAAGGGTCTCGAGGGAATCGGCCGCCAACCGGAGGCCCGGGGCACCCTTCAGGGACTCATGTTCCTTGGTTTCGCTCTGGCAGAAGCACAGGTTCTGTACGCATTTGTCGTGACCATTCTTTTGCTGTTCGTCCTTTAGGAGGCACCACAGATGTCAATAGTTCTAGCCGCAGAGGGGGGATTCAATCCCCTTGCAGTTGAACCCGGCCTCTACGTGTGGACGACGATTGCTTTCCTCACGGTGTTCTTCGCGCTCGCCAAATTCGTCTTCCCGAAGCTTCAGGAAGGGCTTGCCGACCGTGAGCGCAAGGTCCGAGACGAGATAAAGGCGGCCGAGAGCACTCGTCAGGAGGCGGAGAAGATCCTCGCCGACTACAAGGCACGGGTGGCAGCCGCTCGCGAGGAGACCTCCGGGATGATCGAGGAGGCCAGGGCGGCGGCGGACAAGGTCCGCCAGGAGTTGATCGCCCGTGCGGAAGGCGATGCGCGTCTGATCGTCGACAAGGCACGGCGGCAACTGGCCGGAGAGCGGGAGCGCATTCTGGGCGAGCTGGAAGGCTCGCTCGCGGAATGGTCCACCAACATCGCGGCACAGATCGTCCGAAAGGAGCTGACCCCGGACTCCCATAAGGAGCTAGTGGAGAACTTCATCGCCGACGTCCGTAAGAGCGAAGCGGCAGCACCTTGAGCGACCCGACGGGACAGGGGGTCAAGGGCTACGCCCGGGCTCTGTACGAAATAGCACAGGTGGAGGGCGACGTCGCCCGGGTGTCGGACGAGCTGTTTCGCGTCGCCCGGGCGGTGGAGTCCAACCACGAGCTTCGCCGGGCTCTGACCGACATCGCGATACCGTTCGCAGGTAAGGAGCAGTTGCTGCAGGACCTGCTGGGCAAGCAGGCATCGCCCCATACCCTGAACGCCATTCGATTCGTCATCAGCCAGGGCAAAGCCCGCGAGCTGGTGGAGATCGCGGACGCGCTGTCCCACATCACGGCTGCAGAGACGAACAAGCAGGTAGCCGAGGTCCGCGCCGCGGTGCCGCTTAGCACCGAGCAGAAGGTCGCCCTCGCCCAGGCTCTCAACCAGGCCACCGGTTACAACGTTGAGATAAAGGCCATCGTCGACCCGAGTGTCATCGGGGGAGTGATCGCCAAGGTGGGCGATGTGGTGATCGACGGCACGGTGCGAGGCAAACTGGAACAGCTAAAGCAACACCTCGGGACTTAAAGCCAAGTAATTGAGCCGTAGCGTTTAAGGAGAACTGATGCCCGATCTGACCATAGGACCGGAAGAGGTAAGGACTGCACTCGACAGCCTCTTCAAAAACTTCAAGCCCTCGACCACCCAGCAGGAAGTCGGCCGGGTCATCAACGCCGGCGACGGAATCGCCCGCGTCGTGGGCCTTCCCAACGTTGTGGCGAACGAGATGCTGGAGTTCCCGGGAGACCTGATCGGCATCGCTTTGAACCTGGAGCCCGAGCAACTGGGTGTCGTGATCCTCGGCGACGCCAACGCAGTTGAAGAGGGCATGCCGGTGTCGCAGACGCACAACGTGTTGTCGATCCCGGTCGGCGACGCCTACCTCGGCCGCACGGTGGATGCTCTGGGTAACCCGATCGACGGTAAGGGCCCCCTGGACAAGTCGAAGCTCGAGGGCACGCGCGAGCTGGAACTTCAGGCCGCCTCGGTGATCGACCGCCAGCCGGTGACCGAGCCTCTGCAGACCGGCATCAAGGCCATCGACGCAATGATCCCGATCGGCAGAGGGCAGCGAGAGTTGCTGATCGGCGACCGGCAGACCGGCAAGACGGCGGTGGCCATCGACACGATCGTCAACCAGAAGCAGTACTGGGGCACCGACAAGGCGGTCAAGTGCATCTACGTTGCCATCGGCCAGAAGAACTCCACGGTTGCCGAGGTGCTGAACGGTCTAAACGAGTCCGGGGCTATGGAGTACACCACTGTGATCAATGCCCCCGCCTCGGCCCCCGGAGCGTTCAAGTTCCTGGCTCCCTACTCCGGCTGCGCCATCGGCCAGCACTGGATGTACAAGGGAGAGCACGTGCTGATCGTGTACGACGACCTTTCCAAGCAGGCAGACGCCTACCGGCAGATCTCCCTGCTTCTCAGGCGGCCGCCGGGTCGTGAGGCCTACCCCGGCGACGTCTTTTACCTGCACTCCCGTCTGCTGGAGCGTTCGGCCAAGCTCTCCGCGGAGCTGGGTGGAGGCTCACTGACGGCGCTGCCGGTCATCGAGACCAAGGAGGGAGACCTCTCGGCCTACATTCCCACCAACGTCATCTCGATTACCGACGGCCAGATCTTCTTCGAGACCAACCTCTTCTACCAGGGCTTCCGCCCGGCCATCAACGTCGGGACCTCGGTGTCCCGGGTGGGGGGCGCGGCGCAGATCAAGGCGATCAAAAAGATCGCAGGTCCGCTGAAGATCGAGCTGGCCCAGTACCGGGAGCTGGCGGCATTCGCCGGTTTCGGGTCCGACCTGGACAAAGCCTCGCAGGCGCAGCTGGCCCGCGGTGCCCGCCTCACCGAGCTTTTGAAGCAGCCCCAGTTCTCGCCGATTCCGGTGGAAGAGCAGTGTGTGTCCATCTACGCCGGCTCGAACAAGTACCTCGACGACATCCCCATGGAGGACGTCGTCCAGTTCGACAAGCAACTTCGGGAGTACGTCGGGGTCCGGGCACCCCAGGTGTACGAGCACATCCGCACCAAGGGCGACTTCCCTGAAGAAATAGAGAAGGCCCTGCAGAATGCGATCGAGGACTTCAAGGCCTCCTTCACCTCCGGTGAGGTGAGTCTGCCGGAGGCGAAGGCGGGGGGAACCGCCGCTCCGGCGGCACCGGCCGCCCCGGCCGCTCCGGCCGGAGAATCCGAGTTGACCGGCGAGACCGCAGCGGGTTCCGACCTCACAGGCACCCCGGCCGAGCAAATCCCGGCGGCGGAAGCCTCCGAGGAGGTATAGGAACCCGACATGGCAGAAAAGGCACGGGATATCCGCCGGCGCATCAAGACGGTTGAGTCGACAAAAAAGATCACCAACGCCATGCAGCTCATCGCAGCCAGCCGCATTGCGAAGGCGCAGGCCAGGACCGAGCGCGCCCGTCCGTTCGCCCGCGCGATCGGCGAGATGATCGAGATGCTGGCTGGTGAGGCCAAGTCGTCGCCACTTCTTGCCGAGCGGGATCCTGTCACCAACGTCGGCCTGATTGTGCTGACCGGCGACCGCGGCCTGGCCGGCGCCTACAACTCCAACGTTTTGAAGGAGGCCCAGCGGGTCGCCGACCGGCAGCGCCAGATCGGCAGGAATGCGCGCGTCACCTCGGTGGGACGGAAGGGGGCAAACTTCTTCAAGTTCCGCCAGGTTCCTCTCGAGGCAAACTTCACCGGGATGTCGGACAAGCCCACCTACGCCGACGCCAAGCGCATCGCCAAGGACGTGATCGACAACTACGTCTCAGGCAGCCTCGACATGGTGATGATGGCGTACACCGAGTTCCTTTCGGCGGGCGTGCAGCGGGCAAGGGTGGCGCAGATCCTGCCGGTTCCGAGGTCGGAAGGCAGCGAGGACAGCAAGCCGGACGAGCCTTCTGCGGTCTTCGAGTTCGAGCCGGAGCCGGACCAGCTGCTGGATGCGCTGCTGCCCCGCTACGTCGAGACGAAGATCTACGGAGCACTCCTGGAGTCGTCAACGTCGGAGCACGCCGCAAGGATGCGGGCGATGAAGAGCGCCACCGACAAGGCAGAGGATCTGATCAAGAGTTACCAGCTGCGGGCGAACAAGGCACGTCAGTCTGAGATCACCAACGAAATTGCGGACATCGTGGGCGCTACCGAGGCTCTGAGCGGGGCCAACAAGTAGCGCCGGCGCAACCGAACCTACCCAGGCAATTTGAAGGAGCGACGAACATGGTTATGGCTGCTGACGAAGTAGGAACCGATCAAGGCGGAGGCTCGCTGCCCGAGGGACGCGTGGTCGCAGTCATCGGCCCCGTCATCGACGTCGACTTTCCCCCGGAGGGACTGCCCGAGATTCACTTCGCCCT
>DATLGP010000276.1:0-7718 GCA_035540395.1 Actinomycetota bacterium | reverse complement strand
GGGCTGAGCCGGCCTTCGGCCCAGGCGTCGCATAGAGCCAGAGGGATCGAGGCAGCGGAGGTGTTTCCGTATTTTTGGATGTTCATGTAGACCTTCTCGGGATCCACGCCCAGCTGGGCGGCGCACTCGTTGAGGATCCGGCGGTTGGCCTGGTGCGCCACCAGCAGCTCGAAGCCGTCCTTGCCGAAGCGCTCGGCCAGTTCGCTCATCACCCGGACCGCATTGCGGAACACCTCGCGGCCCTGCATCTTGATGTTGAGGCACGCCGGGTCCCAGGGGCGGCCCTCGGCGGGCAGCCGGCTGCCTCCGCCCGGCACCCAGACCTGTTCCAGACCGGATCCGTCGGAGCCCAGCTCGAACTGGATGGGGTCGGCCGACTCGTCCGCCTCCAGGATCACCGCCGCTCCGGCGTCGCCGAAAAGGGGAGCGGTCATTGCGTCGGTGGGATCGATATGCCGGCTGAGCAGGTCCGCCCCCACCACCAGGACGCTGGTGGCGGCGCCGGTACCGATGAGCGAGGCGCCCACCGACAGCGCGTACACGAAGCCGGAGCACGCCGCCCCGAGGTCGAAAGCTCCGGCCCGGGTGGCTCCGATGCGGTCCTGGATGATGCTCGCGGTAGCCGGCAGCAGGTAGTCGGGAGTGCAGGTGGCGCAGATCACCATCGACAGGTTTTCCGGGTCCAGCTCAGCGACCGCCAGCGCCTGCAGGGAGGCGGTGGTGGCCAGGCTGGAGGTGGATTCCTCCGGCGCGGCGTAGCGGCGCTCCAGGATTCCCGAGCGCTGCTCGATCCAGTCGGTGTCCACCCCAACCCGCGGGGCAATCTCGGCGTTGGTGACAACCCGGGAGGGTACGGCCTTGCCCAGGCCCGTAATGGCTACTCTCATACTCGAAGTGTAGTTGGCGTTACTTCTGCCTAAGCCAAAGAACCGGCTCCGAACCTTGCACCGGCGCTCCGTTGGGCAGCATGTAGCCCATCATCCAGCCGGCGAACGACGACTTGACCGGAACTTCCTGTCCGTTGGACGACAAGACGCTGCCCACGACCTGGCCCTCCATCACGTATTCGCCTTCGGAGGTGTAGGTCTTGGTGGGGGCAGGACAGAAGCGGCCGCTGCAGGGCGCGACCACCAGGCGTTCTTCCACTACAAGAGCCTCGCCGGGTACTGCGTCTGAGATGGTGTCGGTCCAGGCGATCATTACAAGACCCCCGCCGGTTGCGTTTGGTAATGGATGTTATTCCCCCTTGAGTCAAGCGCTAAAGACGTTGCTTCCTCGTCGTTGCTGACGCCGGCCAGCTCGGCCTCGGCGTCTATCTGGCGCACCAGACCCCGAAGCACCTTGCCGGGCCCCGTTTCAACGAACTCTTGAAAACCGTCCTCCCGCATCCGGCGCACCGCATCGGTGAACCTGACGGGAGCGGTAATGGCCTCCACCAGCAGGCTTTTGATCTCGGCCGGATCGGTGTGAGCGGCCCCGTCGGCGTCGCAGTAGACCGGGCAGGCGGGCGTCACCATGGTGACCTCGGCCAGCGCCTCCTCGAAGGTGTCGCGCGCCGGCTGCATCAGCGGGCAGTGGGCTGCCACCGGGACCTTGATCCTGACCACCCGCGCAGCGCCCGCCTCCATGCAGCGCTTGGCCGCATCAGCGAGCCCGCGGTCTCGCCCGGAGATGACGGTCTGCTTGGGCGAGTTGTAGTTGGAGACCCAGACGTCGCCCTCCTCGGCGCAGATCTCGGCGATTTTGACCGGGTCCAGACCTATCACCGCGGCCATCCCGCCCTCGTTGCGGCGTCCGGCATCGGCCATGGCCCTGCCCCTCAAGGCGACCAGCCGAAGGGCTTCGTCGAACTCGAGAGCTCCGGCGACGACCAGGGCGGGGAACTCTCCCAGGCTGTGTCCCACCACCGCTTGCGGCTCCAGACCAAGCGCTTGCATCTTGCGGCCGATTGCCACCTCGGTTACGAACAGGGCCGGCTGCAGGACATCGGGGGCCCAGGCGGGGTCGGGATCGGTGGTGCACAGACGTTCCAGGTCCCGCGACATCAACTTGCGGCTGGCCTTGAACAGCTCGGTGGCTCCTTCGATCTCCAGGGCCATGCCCGCCTTCTGCGAGCCTTGACCGGGAAACATCCAGGCAATCATGAGACCTCTTTCTTCAGGGTTGCCAGCGTCCGGTGAACGAGCACCCGGGCCGACCCTTCGGTCCGGCCGAGGGCCTGGGCGATCTCGGCGTGGGGAAGCTCCTCTACGAAGCGCAGGATCATGGCGTGGCGCTGCTCGGCCGGGAGCTTACGCACCGCGCTCAGCAGCTTGGCGATCTCCTCCTCGTCCACCAGCGCCTGGCTGAGGTCGGACTCCGTGGAGTCCTCCGAGGCCGGCTCGCCGATTTCCTCGATCGAGACGGTGGCGACGAACTTGCGGCTGTGGTTCGCGCTGGCGTTGCGCGCGGACGTGAACAGCCAGGCTGCTATCTCCGGCTCGCCCGGCTCGCGGGGGCTCATGTGCTTCAAGGCCTGGGAAAAAACCTGCGCGGTCAGGTCCTCGGCGTCGTGGTGATTGCGGACGCGTTTGAAGACATAGGCATGGACCGGCTTAACGTACCTGGAGTAAACTTCTTTGAACGCTGAATCCTTCCAGGTGACCTGGGGGCGCCGTAGGCGGCTGATCGCCTTGGGGGTTTTTTCGCTCATATAGAGAAGGACACGCCGGAATGCGAAACGTTACGAGTTACCTGAGGTAACTTTGGAAACACGTAGGCGGGTTTCTAAGGACGAGCGCCGAAGGCGTCTGCTGTCGGCTGCAGCCGAACTTTTCGGCTCAGAGGGCTACCGCAAGACCGAAGTCGAGGTGCTCGCCCGCAAAGCCGGTGTCACCAAGCCGATGCTGTACCGCCACTTTCCCGGTGGCAAAGCCGAGATCTTCATGGCCGTTCTGGACGCCCACATAAACATGCTACTGCGTTCTTTGTGGGAAGCGATGGGATCGTCGTCCGACCCCCGCAAGCGCCTGCAGTACGGCCTGCGGGCGTACCTCAAGTTCGCCGAAGAGAACACCGCCGGCTTCCACCTGCTGGTCCACTCGTCGCCCGAGCTCGACCCCGGGGTGGGCGACCGTCTGCGCGAGGTGCGGGAGTCGATTGCCCGGGGACTCAGCACCGCGATCGCCGACGTGATGAAGGGCGCCGGCCTGCACGCCGAGGGGGCGCCGCTCTACGCCCACGCGATGCTGGGCGGCGTGGAGTCGGTCACCTCCTGGTGGCTCGCCGAGGGCAAGGTCCCGGAGCGGGAACGGATAGTCGACCACCTGCTGGCCTTTTTGTGGAGAGGGTTCGACGGCCTGCCTCGAGATCCCACGAGGTTTCACCCGGAGCGGGTCAAGCCGCGCAGGAGCTGAGCCGGATCGCCCGCCGGGCCGTTGCCGTCCGCAACCCGGCCGTCGGGTGAGGGTCGCCCAAGGGCGGTACGGAAAGCCTTCTCGTAGCCCGCCACCATCTTCGGCACGTCGAACCGCTGCGTTGCGTGGTCCCGGCAGGCGGCCGGGCTGATTTCCCCGGCCCTGTCGATCAACGCCGGGAGGTCGGCGGGATCGTCGCAGATGAACCCGGTGACCCCATGATTCACAACCTCGTCGACCGAACCCCCCCCGAAGCGCCACAACCGGGGTTCCGCAGGCCATGGCTTCGACCATCACGATGCCGAACGGCTCTTCCCACCTGATGGGGAACAAAAAGGCGTGCGCTCGGGCCAGGAGATCCTTTTTGGTTGCCGCGTCGGCTTCCCCGATCCACGACGCGTCGGGCCCCAGGCGGGGCGCGATCTCTGCCTCGAAGTACGCTTTCTCGGCCGGCTCGTTGAGCTTGCCGGCAAGTACTATCGGCCGCCCCGCCGCCCGAGCGGCATCGATCGCCAGGTGCACTCCCTTGTTCGGGTTCATCCGCCCCAGGAACAGCAGGTAGTCCTCCTTGTCGGCGCGGAAGGGGTACTCGTCGACCGGAATAGCATTGTGGACCGTGGCAGCCCAGTTCAGGTCCGGCGCCTGGCTGCGCTGGGATTCCGAGATGGCTACCAGCGAGACCGAGCTGCCCAGAGCGCGATAGTAGTCCTCGAAGTCGCCGGTCACCGGCCCGTGGGCGGTGACGAAGGTCGGAGTCAGCCGGCCGGCGGCCTGCAGGGGCCCGCAAAGGGTGTGGTCGTGGACCAGGTCCACATCCAGGTTCTGGAGCAGCCGCCCCGCCCTCGCCGAGTGAATCACCTCGGGCAGGTTCTCGCCGAGCCTCTCGGACGGGCACTTCTGGTAGGTTGGAATGAAACGTGCCCGGGTTCGATCTCTCCCCGCGCCGATCAAAGTCACTTCGTGCCCGCGCTCGACAAGACCTTCGGCAAGCCAGGCACAAATCCATTCGATGCCACCGTAAGCGTTCGGGGGGATTTCGAACCAAACCGGTGCCACGATCGCAATGCGTAAGGATGGTGAGTTATTCGTCATGTGGTTACTCCTGATCTCATCCTCGTTGCCGGAAATCGATCGTTGAGCTCGATATGAACAAGCCCAAGGACCAAAACTTCAAGCCGGATCCGGCAACCACCACCAGCCCCGGTGGAGAGGAGTTCAATGTGTTGGGCCGGGCGGGGCCCCTTCAGTTGCGCAGTGCCCCGGGTGTGCTCGCCGAGGCTCGCCAGGACTTGCTCGTGATCAAAGAAGGAACGCTGTTTTTGTGCTCACGACCCAGCGGAGACATCCTTCCCGGGTTCGTTTCCGGGGAGGGTCTGTACAGCGAGGATACACGCTTTCTTTCCGAGTTTCGGCTAACCGTAGGCGGCAAGAGCCCCATCCTGCTGTCTTCGAACGCCGGTCTTGCCTATGCCATGGTCATCGATTCCACCAACCCCAACCTCACGTCGGGGAGGGTAATCAAGGTTCCGCAGCGACCCTTTCGATACAGAGGTTTCGGATGCTGGCAGGCTGCCTGCACGAGGAGATCTCGCTGCGAAACTACGGTACATCGGCCATCGGTTCTCAGTTGCAGTTGTCGTTGGCGGCGGACTACGCGGACACGTTTGAGGTTCGCGGCGTCATCAAGCGCAAGACCCGAGGCCATGCGCTTGCACCTAAGCCTGCTATACCCGGTCTTCGCTTCGGCTATGTCGGAGCCGATGAGGTATTTCGGGAAACCCTGGTGACCTTTGATCCGCCTCCCTCGGACCTGTTCGTGAAGGGGGCGATTGCGAGGGCTTGCTGGGACTTCAAGCTTGCTCCTGCGGAAAAGATGAGCATCGAGGTGACGGTCGAGCCATCGGTCGGCGGAGCAACGCTTCCCCAACTTCCCTTCGAGGAGGCCGAGCACCGGATGGAGGACAGCTATCGGGTCTGGCAGGCATCGGGCGCCGGCATCCGGACCGACAACGGGCATTTCAACGGGTTCGTGGACTCGGCCGTCAGGGATCTCAGGGCGCTGGAGACCCCGATGGAAGCCAATTCGATCTTTGCCGCCGGCATCCCGTGGTATGTGGCCCCGTTCGGGCGGGACTCTATCCTCACCTGCTACGAGTCGCTGCTGTGGAACCCGGCCCCCGCGGCCGGCTGCCTGAAGGTGCTGGCGGGATGGCAGGCGACCGAGGACGATCCGTGGCGGGACGCCGAACCGGGCAAGATCCCCCACGAGCTTCGCCGGGGCGAGCTGGCGCGATCCGACCTGATTCCGCACACCCCCTACTACGGGACCGTGGATGCCACCCCTCTGTTTTTGATGCTGGCCGGCGCTTATTACCGCTGGACGGCCGACCTGGGCTTGATGGCGGATCTGCGGCCGAACCTCGACGCAGCCCTCGGCTGGATCCGAAACCACGGGGACCTGGACGGTGACGGGTTCCTCGAGTACCACAAACGCTCTCCGGCCGGCCTGGGAAACCAGGGCTGGAAGGACTCCGAGGACTGCATAGTCCACTCCGACGGTTCACTGGCGGAGGGCCCGCTAGCGCTGGCCGAGGTTCAGGGGTATGTGTACATGGCCAAGCAGCGAATGGCGGAGGTGTACTCCGCCCTGGGGTCCCCCGATACCGCCGACCGGCTTACCGAAGAGGCAGCCGAGCTTCGGGCGGCATTCGACAAGGCCTACTGGATGCCCGAGGAGGGCACCTTCGCCATGGCCCTCGACGGCCGCAAGCGTCAGGTGGCGGGCGTGGGAACCAACCCCGGGCACTGCCTGTACTGCGGAATAGCCGAGCCAGCCCGGGCCGATGCAGTGGCCGAGCGTCTCATGCAACCCGACATGTTCTCCGGGTGGGGCGTGAGGACGCTGTCCAAGAGGAACCCGGCCTACAACCCGATGGGCTACCACACCGGCTCGGTCTGGCCCCACGACAACGTCCTGCTGGCGGCCGGGCTGAAGCGGTACGGCCACGTCGAGTCCACCGAAAGGATCGCCACCGCCCTGTTCGACGCGGCCGTCTACTCGGACCTGCGCCTGGACGAGCTTTATTGCGGGTTCGACCGGCGAGCCGGTCTGCCCCCGGTCGCCTATCCGGTCGCCTGTAGCCCGCAAGCCTGGGCGGCCGCGGTCCCGCTGATGCTCCTGCAGGCGTTCCTTGGGATCTCTGCCCGGGCACCCGACGGGCTGCTGACCATCAACCAGCCGAGGCTTCCGCCCTGGCTGAACCGCGTGGATCTGCAAAACCTGCGGGTGGGAGAGGCGAAGGTGGACCTGGAGTTCGCCCGGCACGGGTCCCAGGTCGCGGTTGCTCTCACCCGGCGTGAGGGCGACGTCCGGGTCACTATCGACAGCTGAGCGGGCTGGCCGCCAGAATTCGCTCCATCGACCGGCCCGCATGGGCTCGAGAGGCCACCAGGCGCGGGCGACGGGATGCCGGCCGGGCGCAGCGAACCCGGCGGTTTGCGGGTGGCCCCGCCAGGCGCCTTGCGGATATCATTGCTGGACAGACAGCCGGAGGCGGGTTTCGCTTTCGCGCCCCGCTTTAATTCCTGTTGGACGAGTTTTGAGGAGCGACGCAATGGATGAGTTGACGACGGAACTGAACGAGATTGCCCGTGCGATGGTGGCCCCCGGCAAGGGCGTACTTGCCGCCGACGAAAGCTCGCCCACCATCGGCAAGCGGTTTGCCGCCCTCGGCATCGAGTCCACCGAGGAAAACCGCCGGTCCTACCGTGAGATGTTCTTCTCTGCCCAGGGCATGCAGGAGTACGTCAGCGGGGTCATCCTCTACGACGAGACCATCCGCCAGAGCGCCAGCGACGGCACTCCGTTTCCCAAGTACCTTCAGAACCTGGGGATCATCCCGGGCATCAAGGTGGACACCGGCGCCAAGGATCTGGCCGGCCACCCGGGCGAGAAGGTAACCGAGGGCCTGGACGGCCTTCGGGAGCGCCTGGCTGAGTACTACGAACTGGGGGCTCGCTTCGCCAAGTGGCGTGCGGTTATCACCATCGGCGACGGCATTCCCACTGACTACTGCCTGGAGGCCAATGCCCACGCCCTGGCTCGCTACGGCGCCCTTTGTCAGGAGCGGGGGATCGTCCCGATCATCGAGCCGGAGGTTTTGATGGACGCCGACAACGACATGGACCGTTGCTTCGAGGTAACCGACAAGACCCTCCACACCGTCTTCGGTGCCCTGTACCGGGCCGGAGTGAAGTTCGAGGGGATGGTTCTCAAGCCGAACATGGTGGTCCCGGGCAAGAAGTCCGGTCAGAAGGCCACCC
>DATLGP010000275.1:0-1650 GCA_035540395.1 Actinomycetota bacterium | reverse complement strand
CCCATCTCACCCTCTCGGTCGGCTGGATTGGCGCGGTTGCCGCCTATGTGGCTCTCGACGCTGCCGCTGCGACCAGCGAGGATGCACAGATCCTGCGCGCCGCTTATATCGGGATGGAGTTGATTGCGCGAAAAGTCATTGTCCCGTTGGCCTTCGCCTCGCTTCTCACGGGGATCGTCATGTCTCTGGGCACCAAGTGGGGCTTGTTCCGGCACTACTGGGTCCTGATCACATTCTTGATGACCATCATCGCCATCGCCGTGCTGATGGTGGAAACCCAGACGATCAGCTACCTGGCCGCCATGGCGGCAGATCCCACAACCACGGATGCCGATCTGCGCCGGCTGGGGAACACCCTGGTCCACTCCGGGGGCGCCGCAGTGGTGTTGGTTGTGATCCTTGTCCTCAACCTGTACAAGCCGAGGGGCCTGACCCGATACGGATGGCGCAAGCAACTAAGCACACCCCAGCGCAACAGCAAGACCAGCAGTTAAAGCGAGCGAGACCGATACCGGTCGCGCTACTGTGGCGGAAGACCTGCAAAATCGGGGACCCCGGTCCGGCCGGACCACCCGGCGCGGGACCTTCGGCGCTCTCCCGGGCACCGGCCTGCCTCCCGGAGTCGCGAACCGGTCGATTTTCTAAGGGAGACCACAGCTGACTCTACACACCGGCAGTTTTTCAGCACCTTCAACATCACTGATCCAAAACGACCCAAAGCAAGAAGAACCCTTCGTATGGCTAGCCGAAGGTCTCGTCCTCGCCGATGAAAGCTCCGCGGGAAGCTCGTGGCGGTGCTCCACGGCCGCGGTGAGGGCGCTGACGGCGTCCTCGAGGTGCACGAAGGCCTGCCCGCGGGAGGTGTCGGCCGGATAGCAGCGGCTGGTGAGCCGCCGCTCAGCGATCCGGCAGATCATGCCGGCCAGCGACGGGGAGTGTCCGAGATCGTCGTAGACCCCGGCGAGGCGGGCCAGCACCACGCTGGCCTGGCCCCGGCGGTCGCGCAGGAGCGCTTCGGTACGGATCTTCGACGCCGGATATGGCCGGCCGGCCGGCCTGCAGCGGCTGGTTCTCGTCGATGGGCCGGCCGGGGCGGGTCGGTGCGTGGACGAGCATGGTGCTGGCGAAGACCACCTGGTCCACCTCGAAGCTCGACAGGTGCCGCACGAGCCGTTCGGTACCGCAACGGTGACGGTCTCGTACCGGGAATCGCGGGCCGGGCGGAGAAGTCGTAGTGGGCCGCCAGATGCCGGTGACCACGACCACCTCGGCGCTCACCCGTGAGCCTCCATCCCGGCGGTGGCAGCGACGGTGGTGTGGTCATCGGGCGAAGCGGCGGAGGCGGAGGGAGTTGGTGACGACGCTAACGCTGGAGAACGCCATGGCCGCCCCGGCGATGATCGGGTTTAGCAAGCCGACGGCGGCGAGGGGGATGGCGGCGGTGTTGTAGCCGAAGGCCCAGCCCAGGTTCTGCAGGATGGTCCGGTAGGTGCGCCGGGACAGGGCGATGGCGGTGACCACGCCGTCGAGGTCGCCGCCCATGAGGGTGATGTCGCTGGACTCGATGGCGACGTCGGTGCCGGTGCCGATGGCGATGCCCAGGTCGGCTTGCACGAGGGCGGGGGCGTCGTTGACGCCGTCGCCCACCAT
>DATLGP010000274.1:0-2851 GCA_035540395.1 Actinomycetota bacterium | reverse complement strand
TCTTCATCTCCTCCCGGCAAGACGAACAGAAGGTTGCCGCGCAGGGGCCCGAAAGCCAAGGGTGACCCGCCGGCTACGTCGGAAGGTGATCAGGCGGCCTCGTCGAAAGGAAAGTTGTCTGGAGGGCAGAGCTGGCTTCTGATCGCCGGCCTGGCGTTTTTAGTTCTGGCCGTGGTCACCATTCCGCGCAACGAAAGCTCTGAGGTACAAATCGAGCGCGGAGTAGCCGCTCATCAGGCGGGCAGGGTGGATCAGGCCAAGAGGTTGTACGAAGAGGTCCTGCAGAATGAGCCGGCCAACGCGGTGGCGCACTTCAACCTCGGGGTCGTCCACCAGGAGGCCGGGGAAAGCGAACAGGCCGAGGATCGCTACCGAAGGGCAATCGAGGCGAATCCCAACTTCGCCCAGGCCAGATTCAACCTTGCGATCCTGCTGGAGCGGACCGACCGTCCGGAAGAAGCGGCGGAGAGCTACCGGGCGATTCTCGATATCAACCCGAACGAGGCGGCGGTTCACATCAATCTGGGTTACCTTCTCATCGATCGGCTGGACCGGAGGGCCGAGGGCGAGGACCACCTCCGCAGGGCCGTCGAGCTCAACCCGAACCTGGTCTCCCGCATCCGCGAGGACCTCAGGCCGGCCCTCGAAGGAGGCCCGCTTCCCCCCGAGCCACCTACCGACTCGCCGTAGACGCGCGCATCCGGGCTTGTTGGGGTGAGTCGACTGAGGGGCGCTGCTGGGGCGGAGCGCTGGGCCCGCCCTCTGGCAGAGCGGTGGAAGACCTTCCGGGACACTCCCAGGGCGCCGCTGGTTTTGCTGGCGGCGCTGTCGGCGGCCAGCCTCGCCCTGCGCAGCCTGTGGATCATGAATCCCCGTCGGCTGGTTTTCGACGAGCATTACTATGTCAACGCCGCCCGCAGGATCCTGGGCGTTCGGTTATCGCCCGGCACCATCTACGCCAACGCTCCCGCAGGCCTGGACCCCAACTTCTCTCACCCTCCGCTGGGCAAGGTGCTCATCTCGTTCGGCGTCCGCACTTTCGGCGACAACCCGCTGGGCTGGCGCTTTGCCAGCCTCATCTGTGGCACCTACGCCGTCCTGGCGCTCTACTGGCTGGCACGCAGCGCCGGTATGACGCCCTGGTTCTCGCTGGGGGCCAGCTCGCTCATGGCGGCGGACCCCATGCTGTTCATCCACGGCCGGATCGGCACTCTCGAGATTCTGGTCCTCCCCTTCATGCTGGTGGGAGCAGCCGTGTATCTTCACCGGCGGCCCGCGCTGGCGGGGGCGATCATCGGTGTCGGCGCGTGCATAAAACTCGTTTGTCTGTTCGTTCTACCGTGCTTTTTGGCGCTGGAGGTGTTTCGAGCGGTGTCGGGGCGGACGAACGGGCGGGGGTCCCGCCCTGCCGGTGCGGTGCGAAAGAGTCTCGGCCGCTTCTTGGGCGCTTCGGCGATGGCGGTGGTGTGCTACCTGGCGTTTCTTCAGGCACTCGATTTGAGGTATACGGTCTTCGACTCTTCGCTGGTCCATACGCATGCCATGGTCACTGCGGTCTCGGTAGGAAGGCTCGACGACTCGGTGGTCAACCAGATTGCACCTCAGTCGCAAGGCCCGACTCACCGGATAGCGACGGCGGGCGCCGCAGAAAAGGTGCCGCCCACCGGGCCGGTGCTGGACCAGGACGGGCAGCGACTGGGGTTCGCCGCCACCGCGTCCCCGGTGGAGTGGCTGTTCAACCGGCACCCGCACACGTTCTACCGGTCTCCGACCTTCCGGGGAGAAGTCCGCTCCTGGTCCCAATTTGGCCGGATGACCTCCGATGCCGCGGTGTTTCGTGCGCTGATCAACCCGGCGATCATCGCCTTAGGTATCCCTTCTCTGATCTGGTGCTTAGTGCGCCTGTGGCGCAGGCGTGACCCGCAGGCCCTGCTTCCGGCGGCCTGGTTCACCGGGGTCTGGGGCTCCTTCGTGCTGGCCCATATATTCCGAGGCGGCACCGCCGGCCATCTCTATTACATGGTGATCGTCCTGCCGGCGATCTATCTGGCGGTGGCCCAGATGTTCCGGATTCCGGTACTCAGGCGGGTGCTTCCGCTCTACGGCGTGCTGGTGGCGTTGTTCTTCGTCTGGTACTTCCCGTTCAGGACCTGGGGCGGCATCTAGCGAGCCCGGCGTCAGGCCGTGGGGGTAAGCTCCAGGCTCTCAGCCGGGTCGAACGGGCCGGGGATGGCCTGCTCGGCCCGCAACTCGGGTTCGCTTGCATCACCCGCTGGTGGGATCGCCAGGCCCCGGAGGAACCCGATCCCGTAATAGACGTGGACGGTCACGGCAAGGGTTGCCGCGGTGACCAGCGAGGTGAGGTACTTATGGGTCGAGAGGCGCAGGTCCCATACGACCTTGAGTGCGGTGGCCCCGGCCGCCGCCGCGTAAACCAGCAGGGGAATCGCCAGCATCGGTTGCAGCCAGGCCAGGGCCGGCAACCCCGCCAGGTAAAGCACAAACCCGGACGGGATGAGGTAGGGGAGCTTCAGGGTTGCCGGGCTGCGTCTGGTGAGCTGCCCCCTCCCCAGCCCGTACTTGAACATCTGGGCGGCGAAGCTGCGCAAGGTGGGACGCCTGGCGTGGAAAGCCGCCAGCGCCGGGTCGTAGTGCATCTTCAAACCGCGGCGGTGCAACTCGGCGAGAACCGCGTTTTCCTCAGCGCCGATCAGCGACGGCGGGAACGAGATCATGGCATCGCGGCGGACGGCCAGGTTGCAGAGGGTGAAGAACCGCTCGTCGGCGGGGCCCGCGGGGTGGGGACCGTAGCGGCGCCGCACAGGACCGGAAACTATCAACGATGCAAGCA
>DATLGP010000273.1:0-2689 GCA_035540395.1 Actinomycetota bacterium | reverse complement strand
ATCCTGCAGCGACTCGATCAGCTGCTCACCCTGCGCCCGGGCGGCCTCAATTCGGGAGGGGACCTCGTCGGTGGCCAGCATGCTGCCCGAGGCGTCCACCACGAGCACCAGGTGGCTTCCCCCGACGCCCAGCGTCGACCGGAACGGCCGGGCCAGGGCCAGCACTAGTGCCGCCAGCAGCAGCAGTTGCAGCAGCAGGAGGATCGACGGCCGCAGCCGCTGGAAGGGGCGGGTGGCGGCGACGTTCATCGTGGCCTCACCCCACAGAAAGGTCGACGGGATCACCTGCCGCGGCCGGCGGGTCCGCAGCATGTAGGTCAACAGAATCGGTACCGCCAGGGCCAGAGCCCGCAGGGCTCCCGGGGCAGAGAGGCCGTCCATCACCTGACCAGGCCCTGCAGGCGCAGATCGGTCATCAGCAGCTTCTCCAGGTCGTCACCGGGTGAGACCAGGCTGTACCGGATGCCCCGGCTTCGGCAGGCCTCGGCCACCCCCGCGACAAACTTGACCGCCCGGGCCCGGTACTGTCGAAGGACCTGGTCCGACATCGAAACCTCAACCGCCTCGCCGGTCTCCGAGTCGACCAGCAGCAGGTCCCCTCGCAGCGACGGGTCCAGCTCGGAGCGGGCCAGCACCTGGAGCACGGCGCTTTCGGCCCCCGGTCCCCCCAGGCGCCGGACCACGGTCTCCCAGTCCTCGGACAGCAGGTCGCTGATGACTATCGTCAGACCGGGCAGCCCTCCGGCCGCCGCCATTCTCTTCAGGCCGTTCGCCAGATTCGATTCCCCGCCGGCCGTCACGGTCTCCAGCCAGCGGTGCAGGTGAAACGCTCCTTCCCGGGACCGGGCCCACGGGCCCGGGCTGATGCCGTCCTGGTTCGAGACCCACACCCGGGCCCGGTCGTGGCGGGCTGCCGCCAGGTAGGCGATGGCCCCGGCCAGCCTGAGGGCGGCCGGTAGCTTCTCCTCGAACCCCATGGAGGCCGAGGCATCGACCACGATGCGCACGTTGAGTTCCTCCTCCGCCTCGTAAAGTCGGATCACCAACCGGTCCAGCCGGGCGTAGATGCCGAAGTCGATCCGGCGGAAGTCGTCGCCCTCCACGTAGGGACGCCAGTCGGCGAAATCCACCGAGCTGCCCAGCCTGCGGCTGCGGTGCTCCCCGGGGTTGGATCCGGCGGTCCGTTCGCGGATCTTCAGGGACAGCCGGTCCAGGCGCTCGAGAATCTGGGGCTCCAGTAGCATCTCTCTAGCGCCGGGCCGGCATGGATACCGGGCTCACCCCAGGTCCTTCAGATCCTCGGTGGGCGAGGGAACATGGGCCAGCACCGAATCGATCACCGCGTCGGCAGAAACGCCGTCGGCCAAAGCCTCGTAGGAGAGGATCACCCGGTGCCTGAGCGCCGGCGCCGCCACCTCCCGCAATCCCTCCTCTGAGACGTTCAAACCTCCGCTGAGAAGGGCGGTCACCTTCGCCGCCAGGACCAGGGCCTGCGCGCCCCGGGGGCTGGCGCCGAACCTGACGTAGCGCCTGACGGTCTCCGGGGCCTCAGGACGGCCCGGGTGGGTGGCGGCGACCAGCGAGGCGGCGTACTTTGCCAGGTGACCGGCCAGGGGAACCTGGCGGGTGAGGTGGATCATTGCCCTCAGCTTCGCGGTGTCGACCACCTTGGAAACGTCCGGTTCGTAGGGAGCGGTGGTGCGCTCCAGGATCTTTACCATGTCTGCCGGTTCGGGCAGCTCCACCAGGATCTTCAGCAAAAAACGATCGAGCTGAGCCTCCGGAAGGGGGTAGGTGCCCTCCATCTCGATGGGGTTCTGGGTCGCCATCACGAAAAAAGGCCGGGGAAGCGGCCGGGTCTGCCCGGCAACGGTGGCCGCCCGCTCCTGCATTGCCTCCAGCAGCGCCGACTGGGTCTTGGGGGTGGCGCGGTTGACCTCGTCGGCCAGCACCAGGTTGGCGAACAGCGGGCCCTTCGAGAACTCGAACCGCCGCCTCCCCTGGTCGTCCTCCCTCAGCACCTGGGTACCGACGATATCGGCCGGCATGAGATCGGGCGTGAACTGAACCCGGGAGAACTCCAGGTCGACCGCCTGCGACAGCGTTCTAAGCAGCATGGTCTTGCCCAGCCCCGGGACCCCTTCCAGCAGGGCATGCCCCTCCGCCAGCAGGCAGATCAAAACCTGCCTGACCAGCCGGCCCTGGCCGACAATCAGCTTTGCCACCTCGGTCTCCACCGCTGCGGCAACCTCGGCGTACTCCTGCGGGGTGAGCGGGACGCCGGTCTCCGAGTGCTGCTCAGTCAGGCTCATTCATCCTCCATTGCCGCCGGGTGCCAAAGATTCGAAGTAGGAACGAACGAAGGTGCGCAGCGACGCCGGCACCGGCATCTGCTCGACTGCCCGCGCGGCGCGGTTTGAGTACTCGGGGTAGATCTCCCGGTACGGAACCAGCGCGTCGCCGCCTGCGCCCGGTCCCAACTGACGGCCGGTGACCGACTGCTCGCCCGACGGGTCGACGTCGCCCCGGGCCTGGATGCGCTCGGCCGGATCGCTTCCGGGAATCGGGTTGTAGATAGGAGATTCGCCGACCTCGGTGGAGGCGTTGTTGCCGGTCCCCTGGGGCCTGCCCGGCCCGCCGGTGGCCTGCCCCCCGGTTGCGGCGCTGCTGCCCCCGACGACCCCCGATG
>DATLGP010000272.1:0-5466 GCA_035540395.1 Actinomycetota bacterium | reverse complement strand
AACGAGGCCGATCTGGACGACGTGCCCGAGAGCGTGCTCGCCGAGCTGACCGTGCACCTGGCCAAGAGGATCGAAGAGGTCCTGGCGCTCGCCCTCGAGCCGAAGGAAACACAGGCGGTCGAGGCAGCGTAGTAAGTAGGGAAGCACAGCAGTAACAGCAACAATCCCCGCCCGGGAACTGGGACCCGGGCGGGGATTTTTGTGCCCGGTTACAGCCCGGAGGAGCGCCGAGCCGCTTCCACTACTTCCAGTACCGCCTCGCTGACCCTGCCGGCAACCTGCTCGTCGAAGACCAGGGAAAGGTGGGAAGCGCCGTCGAACGTTCGGTGGATGCTGTTGGTCGAAAGGCCGGCCATCTCCGACTGCAGCTCCAACCAGCCTTCCGGCTGCTCTCCGGCCGAGATCACCATCAAGGGCAGACTCCCCAGGCTTGTCAGAGGACGAACCTGGCGATGGATGTCTGGCACGGCATCGAGTTCCCGCCGCTGACTTTGAAAGAGCGCCGGTGAGGACCAGATCGCCTTCATCCGGACCCGGTCGGCGTCGGGAAGTCCGCCGAAGTCGAAGCTGCCGCCCGAATCGAAGTAGGCACGCCAGATGCCGATGCGAGCCATCGGAGAAAATGTCCGTTGAAAGCTGCGAAAGTTCTCGAATTGTTCCCTTTCTCCAGGAATGCGGTCGAACTGCTCCGGATGGGCCGCGTCCAGCAGCACAATGCCGGCGACCTCGTCGGGATAGCGGGCGGCGAACATGCGTGCATAGAGACCCCCGAGCGAGTGGCCAACCGGCAAGTAGGGTCCGCCGACCTCCGCTTTGTCCAGCAACTCCCGGAGCTGTGATGCGACCTGCTCGGCGTCCTGGGGATCGTCAACCGGGTCGCTCCAGCCCCTGCCCGGCCGGTCGTACGAGCAGACGGTGGTTGCTTCGGCCAGGGCGGGCTGGATCCATCCCCATACGGGCGACACGCCGCCGGACATCGCCTCCAGCAGGACTGGGGGGCTGCCGCTCCCGCTGCAATTGAGGTGAAGCCGGGCGCCGCTTGCCATTTGGACAAGCTCGCCCGGCGGCCGGTGAGTGCGGCGGTCCACCCAGGAACCTATGCTCTCGTAAATGGCGCCCAGTCCGGCAAGAATCGGAAGCGCGAGCAGGATCGTTACCAGCATGCTCCGGATGCCGGTGAAGCGTCGCCGGGTCCTGATTGCGATCCACACAACGAGTGCAATCAGCAGCGGCGGCCAGATCCAGTGAAGAATCCCCGCAGGGGTTCCTCCGTCGACCAGCATTTCCTCCCCCTATCCGCAGCCCTGCCAGCCGAACCTTATTTCAGATCGGCGCAATCCGGCAGGTTGTCGTACCCGGCCTCTAGTCTGTTTCACCATGTCTCTCCTTGTGGCCCGCATCAGGTCTGCTCTGCTGCTGATCGCTCTGGTCGGGGCAGGCATTTGGTACCTGGCGGCAAACCCCGCGGTGGGGCGAGCCTTTACCGGGGTAGCGGCAGTGGGCCTGGCCCTGGGAGCTACCTACCGACTGTTGCGAACAGCCGGCTCCAGAAGGCGGCTTCGCACGCTCGGGGACCTGCTCAGTCTGTCGCCGGCGGATTTCGAGGAGGCGGTGGCCGGCCTGCTCGCCCGCTCCTACCGGCATGTGAGGGTGGTCGGTGGGGCGGCCGATCTGGGGATCGACATTGCGTGCATCGACCGGCGGAGCCGGACCGTGGTGGTTCAGTGCAAAAGGCACGCCCCGGGGATCAGTGTCGGCTCCGGCGATGTGCAGCGCTTCCTCGGTTCCCTTACCCACTGCAGAGCGGATCGGGGAATCCTGGTGACCACCTCACGGTTCACGCAGCCGGCCAGGGAACTGGCGGAGCAACACCCGATCGAGCTGATCGACGGTGAGGCCCTCGTTCAGATGGCTCGACGCAACTGCCGGTCAAGCCGGTTGGAGGCGACCTAGAGCGCCTGGGAAAGCGAAGTCGGCAGCGGCTGCTCGGCTTTATCCCTAAGCGGCTCAGCGTGCTCGGGGGCCCGGCCGGCGGCCTCCAGAACCCGCTGTAGGGCGGTGGTCATCACCCTCGCTTCGTCGCCGGTGAGGTGTCTGGCAAAGTGCTCCTCAACGCCCTGTGCCGCAACAGGTCGTGCCGTTTGAAGCACCGCGAGGCCCCGGTGCGTCAGCCGCGCGAAGCAGACCCGGCCGTCGTTGGAACAGGAATGGCGCTCAACCAGTCCGGCGCGCTCCATTCGGTCGACCAGCCTGGTGATCCCGCTCTTGCTGAGCATCACCGAGTCGGCAAGTTGTTTCATGGGCATCCGGCCGCCCTTGGCCGAGCTTAGCTGCGCCAGGACCTCGTACCAGGTCAGGTGGATCCCTACGGAAACCTGAAGCTGCCGGTCCAGGCGCTCCACCAGCAGGGCGCCGGCTCGGAGGAATACCGGGAATGCGGCGCGGGTTGCGGCCTGGTCGTCTGGATTGGACACCTTCCAATGATAGATCCTGGTAGTTGCAAGAGCAACGAGATCTTTGTCGCTCCCACTCACCAGGAAGGCGCGTGCTCTTGCAGGCACCGGACGACGGCCTGCACCCCGGCGTCTTGGGCGCCGTGCTCCGTCACCAGGTAGAGGTCGTTGGACGGCGCATGTGGAGGCTCGATCAGCGCGGTCAACCGGCCGTCGGCAATCTCCTGCCGGCACAGATAGAGCGGAAGCACGGTCGCTCCTGCTCCGGCGACGGTCATCGCCAGGACCGCCCTCAGATCTGCCACCACCACTGCTGGACGACCCACCGGCCGGGTTCCATAGACTTCGCGCCAGTAGCGGCGGACGATCGGCAGGTCTTCGTCGTATGCAATGAGCGGCACCGCGCTGAGCTCGGCGGGCTCTCGTTGGAGCCGGTCCCGGTCGATTTCGGCTGCCACGCCGGGGCCGGCAACCAAGACGAACTCCTCCTTGAAGAGCACAGTTGCGCTGCGGTGTTCACCGCCCGGCATGGTTGTCGAGACCACAACGTCGAAGGCGCCTTTGGTCAGCCCGTCCAGGAGTCGCTCGGCCGGACGCCCCAGAGTCACCCGCAGGTTCAGGCCCCGGCTGACCAGCTTGCTGAGCGCGGGCAGAACACACGTGCTGGTGAACTCCGGCGGGCCGGCAAGGCGCACCGGGCCGGTTTTGGGCCGTTTATCTCCCGCTTCGGTTATTCCGGCCGTCATTTCTTGTTCACCCTCCGGGTCGTCGTTCAACTATTCTGCCCTTCCGGCCTCGGCCGGGCGCGTGCGTGTACCGATTTGCACCGAGTCGCCGTGGCCCGCGGCACGAGCAGGAGATGAATTTTGGAGGCAATGCCGTGACGATTTTTTCCCATGCGGTTGCCTCGTTCGACCCCACGGCCAACTCGGTCTTGTTGTGGACCAGGATTACCGGGGCTACCTCGGCCGATTGGATGGTGGCCACCGACCCGGAATTCGCCGGCGTGGTGGTCCGGGGCACGGCCGCGACCGGGCCCGAGAGCGACTTCACCGTGGTCGTGGACGCCGGGGGGCTGCAGCCTGCCACCAGCTACTGGTACCGCTTCGAGGCCGCCTCGGAGCGCTCCCCGGTTGGGCGCACCCGAACATTGCCGGCCGGCGAGGTGTCCAGCTTCAGCCTGGGGCTGGTGAGCTGTGCTCGCTTCTCGGTCGCGCCGCTTACGGTGTACCGCGCCATGGGTCAGGCCGAGGTCGACCTGGTGGTCCATCTGGGCGACTACATCTACGACGATGCGGGAGACAAGGGCCCTCGCTCGCACGACCCCCCCGGCGAGCTCATGCAACTCGAGGACTACCGAAAGCGTCTGGCCCAGATTCGCGGGGATCGGGACTGCCAGGCGCTTCACATGAGGCACCCGATGGCTTTTGTGTGGGACGACCACGATTTCGCCGACAACGCCTGGCTGGGCGGTGCCAAGGAGCATGATCCCGATAAGCACGGGGAATGGAGCCGGCGCCGGGATGCCGCGGTTCAGGCCCACCGCGAGTGGCTTCCGTGGAGGCAGGCAGATCCTGCCGAGCCGCTTTGCATCTACCGGTCGGCTCCGATCGGGGACCTGGCTGAATTGATCCTGCTCGACTCCCGCATTATCGGCCGGGACTGCCAGGCGTCCTTTCCGGGCTCGAAACCAATCGACGATCCCACCCGGTCACTTCTCGGTGACCCGCAGCGGGAGTGGCTGAAGCGCCGGCTGGCCGACGAATCCCACCCCTGGGCTCTCGTTGCCAACGGGGTGGCGGTCAATCCCATTCCGATGAAGTTGCCCTTCGCCAGGCTGACCCGGCCGTTACTCCCGGAGGGCTACGTGGCCGTTGACGATCAGCAGGTCCTGCGGGACGACCAGTGGGACGGTTACCCCGCCGAGAGAAGTCGGCTGGTGGAGTTTCTCGCCCTCCGCGCCGCGGCCGGCGGTAGGACGGTTCTTCTGGCCGGAGATGTCCACTCCTCGTGGGCCTTCGAGGGCCCGGACGGTCCCGACGGGAAGCCGGTGGCGGTGGAGGTGACCGTGCCCTCGGTGTCGTCGGCCCCCATGGGCCGCACCCGCATGCCGGGTGTGTGGCGCTTGCTGGACCGGGCCGCCCGGAAGATGGAGCACGTGCGCTGGGCCGAGGTCACCGCCCGTGGGTTTGCGGTGGTGAGGGTCGGCTGCGACGAGGTCAGGGTGGCCTGGTGGTTCGTCGATCCCTACGACACCGGCGACGTGCCGGAAACCCACCTGGGGGCGGCCTTCCGGACCCGGCTGAAAACCTGGCCGCCGCGGTGGGAGGAGGCGGAGCCCCCGGAGGCGCTCCCTGGCCGGATCGGCATGCCCGAACTACCCCCGAGGCCCGACGACGTCCGCTACGTCCGGCTCTGGCACCTGGGAAAGCGGATGGGGCTGTTGGCGTTGTTGGGCGGCGCAGGGGTGAGCGTCCTGGCCGGTCTGGAACGATTGGTTAGGTTTTTACGGGACCGCCGCTAGGAACGGGCGCACCCCGCGTTTTGCCGCACCGGTGGGCTGCCGCCGGGTCCCCGGTATAGGTATGGGCGGTTTTTTCGAAGGGCTGACCGCACCCGTCTGCGGTGAGGCCGTTCCATGGCCCGCCCTGGACCTTGGCCCACACGACCCCCGCCGTCAGGTAGGTCAGGTAAAACCCGAGCTCACCCACCGCGGCGACGGTGCGGCTGTGCACGGCCTCGTGGCGAGCCAGGGCATCGGATGTGCAGCGGTCCTTGCCGAAGCAGCGCGCCCGGCACCAGGCGACGCCGCCGAGCGCCAGGGCGCCTCCGCCGGGCCCGACGTCGACGAACAGCATCCCCCGGCGAAAGTCGACCGGCCGGCCGAGCAGCCGGGCGGTGGCGGCGGCCAGCAGACCGGCGGTGGTGGCCAGCGGCGAGCGCATCCACTTGATCAGAAAACTGGCTGCCCACCGGGCGCGGTCCTCCGACTCGTCCAGAAACGGCGTAAGTG
>DATLGP010000271.1:0-3926 GCA_035540395.1 Actinomycetota bacterium | reverse complement strand
ATCCTGGCTCTGTTCATCACCGGGGCCCCCCGGCCGAGGTTGCTCACAACAAATCGTAGGATCTCCGGGGTTCCGCCGTTCAGAAACGGGGCGATGCCGGAACGAAAAACGATCTCATCGCCGGTCTCCAGGGCATCCTGGTGAGCATGGGCATTGCAGCCGACGAACCTCAACAGGCAGATGTAGTAGGCATCGGCAATCTCTGCCTGGCTTAGGCCGAGCGCCTCTCCCACTCTGACGGCGAGAAGGCAGGTCCTCAGCCCGTGCTCCAGCGGCTGACCCATCCCCAGGTCGGTGGCCAGGGCCAGGCAGGCGACGGTTTCGGACAGGTGAACCTTGCCGGGGGCCGACATGGTCAAACTCTATTCCTATGCAGGCGGACACTCGACTGGCCGAGCCCGTCCGGGCTCCGTGCGCGGTTTGCGCCCTAACCCCTCGGGTAAATCCATAGATTCCAACGTTGTTCCCAAAGGAGTGATCCCATGGCAAGCCCTACGACGAATAACCGCGCCCTGCCGGTAATCCAACCCTCGCAGGAGGTGTACTCCGGCACGCCCCCGTTTGCGACCGTCTACCTGACAACCGAGGGCGCGCTGAGCCAGGCAGGCGACGTGGTTCAGACGCGTTGGAAAAACCTTCGACGTGAGATCGCCGATCAGGGTGCTCCCGAGGCGGCCCAGGACGCGATTGAGCAAATAATCGGAGGTGCCCACGCCAAAGGGGAAACTCTGGTGGCGGTCGCCAACCGGGACGGGCTGTGTTTCGATGCCCATCTCGCAGAGCTTCCGGTCGAGGACCAGGCGTTCGTCGGCTCACTGCCGGCGCTGACCCCCTTCATCGCGGCAACCCAAAACCTGCTGCCCCATGTCGTAGTCGCCACCGACCGGTTGGGCGCAGAGATCCTTGCGGTCCTGCCCGAGACCGACGACGTTCAGCGCGATGTCGAAGGCAAAGACCTTCACATCACCCGCTCGGCACCGGGGGGCTGGGCCCAACGGCGTTTCCAGCAGCGGGCCGAGAACCGCTGGAAGGCGAACGCGTCGCAGGTAGCCGAGGAACTGGTACGACTGGTGGAGAAGACGTCGCCTCGGCTGGTGGTGGTGAGCGGAGACGTGCGAGCAGTAGCGTCCCTGCGCGAGCAACTGCCCGACCGGGTGCTGGAGCTCATTGAAGAGGTGCAGGGCGACTACAGCAATGTAGACGACGCGGCCGCTAAGGCGGCGGAACTGGTGACCAAGCTCTCGGAGCGGGATGGAAAAGACCTGCTCGAGGACTTCCGCCGGGAACGGGCCCAAAAGGACCGCTATGCCAAGGGCCCGGAAAACACCCTGGCGGCACTGGCGATGGGCCAGGCCGAGACGGTCTTCATCGATCCTGCAAAGACCGAGGGACGAACCGCCTGGTTCGGCCCCGAGCTCCCGAACGCTGCGCTGTTTCGGGAGGTGGTTGTGGCTGCAGGAGTTGACGAGCCGGTGGAAGGCAACCTGGCCGACGTGATCATTCGGGCGGCCGTCGGGACGGGGGCAGTGGTCAGGGTTGCCGAAGGGGCGCCCGAACTCGGCCCAACCGGCGTGGGCTCGATCCTTCGCTACGCCTGAGATGCCGGACCGGGACCTGGATGAACCCCATGGCCGGACGCGCGGAAGTCTACGGAAAGGGATTCAAGGCCACGTCTACGGGGATACGGGTTCCTTCGGGTCCTGGGACGGCCGTCCCAGGACCCGAACTGCGTTTTCAGGCGCTCGGTGAGCTGTCCACCTCGGTGGTCGTGGTGACGGGTTCGCCTTCGCCTGCGGGGGGCAGGTTCTCCACCTCGCCGTGCTCGTCGGTAGGTATCACGGCCTTCTTGCCGTCCTCTTTCACAACGTCGTCATGATCTGCCACGAGTTTCTCCTGTCTGTCGTCCAACGCTCAATAGAGCCTCGCTTGGAGCCGAGACCCACTCTTTTCGATCTTTTAGGGCTACCCTCGCAATGCCGGTTCAAACCCGGCCCGGCGCGCATCCTCTGCCTGGGGCACCCACGGGCGAGCAGCCGATTCGCCGTCCCAAAGGCGCTGAGCGGGCGGTCCGGGCAAAAAAATTGCTTCTCTCAGGTTTATCTCATAGCCGCCTCAGGTAGTCCTCAGGTCCAACTGCTCCCATGAAGAGACGGCACGTGGAGTGTCTCTCTGGGTGCGGCGCAGCCCGGGAGAGAAGGGGCACACATTTGACATCGTGCGGACCAAGGCCCCTGGCTCCCAATCTCAACGCCGGCCTCGACCCCCCAGGAGAAATTTGATGACCTCACACAGCTGGAGACCTCCGATCACGGCTAACGCCACTATCGTCGACAATTCCGGCCTTTCGTTTGAATCACCCCCGGCTTCTGTCGGAGAGGCGGCCCGGATCCTGCAGCTTGCCCACTTCGAGATCAAGCGAGTGATTGCCGGGCAGGACGAGATGCTGGAGAAGGTGATTACCGCCCTGATCGCCCGCGGCCACGTGCTGCTCGAAGGTGTTCCCGGCCTGGCGAAGACATTGACAGTTCGAACCGTGGCCCAGGTCTTCGGGGGCATCTTCAAGCGCATTCAGTTCACCCCCGACCTGGTTCCGGCCGACCTGGTCGGCACCCGGGTCCTCGAGCCGGGAAATGCAACTTTTCGAGTCGAGCTGGGACCGGTCTTTGCCAACTTCCTTTTGGCCGACGAGATCAACCGGGCCCCCGCCAAAGTCCAGTCGGCCCTCCTCGAGGTCATGCAGGAGCGCCAGGTGACGATCGGAGGCACCGCGTTCGAGGTGCCCGACCCGTTCCTGACCCTCGCCACCCAGAACCCGATCGAGTCGGAGGGCACCTACCCTCTCCCGGAGGCGCAGCTGGACCGGTTCATGCTGAAAGTCCTGGTCGACTACCCCGACTACACCGACGAGCTGACGGTCGTCGACCGGGCGATGCAGCCGCCTCCGGCGGCCCGCCAGGTGCTGGGGCCCGAGGTCCTGCGCGGCGCTCAGGAGCTGGCCCGGCAGGTGTATGTCGACTACCGCCTGCGGGACTACTCGGTCAAGCTGGCGTCAGCCACCCGCCGTCCCAAGGACTTCAACCTCGAGGAGATCGAGCCGTACGTCCAGTACGGGGCAAGCCCGCGTGCTTCCATCAACCTGATCCTGGCGGCAAGGGCGCTGGCTGTGATCCGGGGACGGGACTACGTGGTGCCGTCAGACATCGATTCGCTGGCCCCCGACGTCCTAAGGCACCGGATCGTTCCGTCCTACCGGGCACTGGCCGAGGACATCTCGGTCGACGACATACTGAACCGGGTCCGTGAGAAACTTCCGGTGCCCCAGGTGGACACGGCGCAGTGGGGCAGGCCCACCTGGGCCGTCTTCCCCTCGGCCGGCTCACCGGACGCCGGGCCGGCGAACGGCGAGGAATAGCAGCCGGCATGGCACCAATCCAGCGGAATCGCCGCGCCGGCTTGTCCCGCAGCCTGCCCGCTGCTGTGACCGGTGCCGGTGACCCGGCCGCCACCCGCTCCGCGGTGAAGCTCCCGCCGGCAGAACGAATCCTGCGGGAGATGGAGCTGCAGATCATCAAGCGCCTGAACGGCCTTAACAGCGGCGTGCATCGCAGTCCGTTTCTAGGCGAGGGAACCGAACTGGCGGAAATCCGCGAGTACCTTCCCGGTGACGACGTTCGGACCATCGATTGGAACGTGACCGCCCGGACGGGGCATCCGCACGTCAAGACCTACGAGGTGGAGCGCGACACCAGCGCATTCTTCCTGATCGACAGGTCGGCCTCCATGGGGTTCGGGACCGCCGCGCAGACCAAAGAGGAGTTGCTGCAACAGGTGGTCGCAGGCGTATCGGCCATGATGCTCCGGCGGGGAGACCGGATAGGAGGCATGTTCTTCGGTGAGACGCGCCTGGCAGCGCTCGACTTCACGAC
>DATLGP010000270.1:0-1519 GCA_035540395.1 Actinomycetota bacterium | reverse complement strand
GTCCCGGTGTGGGTGCCGCAACGCAGCTCGGATACGTTTGCCGCCTTACCCTCGGAGATGCGGCTCGCCGGGTCGATCCCCACGCCGGGGTCGCTGGGCCAGGTGAGCATCTTCGGGTGAATCTTTAGCGAAACGTCAGTGATCGTGGGGCTATCGGGTAATGGGCTCATGGTCCATTGTTACCCCGGCGCCTCCGTTTTCAACAGGGCGCCGTCTTGCCGAGGGGCCCCCCGCCGCAAGCCGGCGCTTTTTCCGAGCAACCGATTCGACTATTGGATCAATCGCTCGTAGAGTGGACACTCCATGAGTGAGACTCCGATGAGGTATCGGGTGGACGAGCTGGCGGCCCGCTGCGGGATCAGCGTGGACACCGTCCGGTTCTATCAAACCAAGGGTCTTCTGCCCCCTCCCGAACGCAAGAGCCGGGTGGCCTGGTACACCGCAGAGCACCTGGAGCGGCTGCGCAAGGTTCGAGACCTAAAGAAAAAGGGTTTCACCCTGATCTCGATCCGCCGGCTGCTCGACGGGGAGCTAGACCGGGCAGACGAGGCGCTGGTGGAGGCCCTGGCCGGCCCCGTGCCCGGCGAGGATGAGCAGGCCGAGGAGTTCCTGACCGTCGAAGAGCTGGCCGGCCGCATCGGGGTATCGCCGTCGCTGATCCACGCCATCGAGAGAGAGCATCTGCTGGTGCCCCGCATGCACGACGGTGTGGCCCGCTACACGTCCGCCGACGCCGCCGCTGCTGCGGCCGGACTCACACTCCTGGAAACCGGTCTGCCCCTGTCCGAGCTCCTGGCCCTGGCCCACGAGCACGACCAGCAGGCCCGCAAGACGGCAGAGAAGGCGGTCGCCATGTTCGACGAGTACGTGCGCGGCCCCATCCGGGACTCGTCCGACTCCGACGAGGAGGCCGCGACCCGCCTGGTTGAGGCGTTTCGCAAAATGCTTCCGGCTACGGTTGCCCTGGTTGCCCACCACTTCCGGCGAGTACTGCTGGCCACGGCGCAGGCACGGATAGAAAAGGTGGGGGCCGAGCCGGAGAAGCTCGCCGTACGGTCCGAGGCTGAGAAGCGGCTCGAACCTTCATGGCCCACGTAGGGGGCCGGCCTCCGAAGGAACTGCCCACCGGCGAACAAAAGGTGCGCGCGGTCACTTCGATGTTCGATGCCATCGCTCCCCGCTACGACCTGGTGAACCGCGTGATGACCTTCGGCATGGACCGGGGCTGGCGCCGGCTGACGGTAGACCGGCTGGAGCTGCCGCCCGGATCGATGGTCTTCGACGTCGCCTGCGGGACGGGCGACCTGTGCAAGCAGTTGCGCCGCGCACGCCTGCTCACGGTCGGTTTCGACATGTCCTCCGGAATGCTGGAGGCCGCCCGCACCACCGCCCCGCTGGTTCTTGCCGACGGGCTCAACCTGCCGGTCCGGGATGGCTCGGCCGACGGCATCACCTGCGGATTCGCTCTGCGCAACGTCGAGAACCTGGCCACCCTGTTCGAGGAGTTCGCCCGGGTACT
>DATLGP010000269.1:0-1726 GCA_035540395.1 Actinomycetota bacterium | reverse complement strand
AGAATGAGCAGACGGGCACGCACGAGGCGTAAGAGTACACTGCGCCCCGCCCCGACGCCAAACCTTCTACGTTGCAGCTGCGGCGGGCCCTAGGGCGTGACCCGGTTCAGCTTTCTGACGGTGTAATCCGTCCAGATGCCGTTTTCCCAGTAGATGTCAGATTCTATGACGGCACGGACTGCGTCCTCTCCCTCGATCGCCAGGATCAGCAGCGACGCGCTCATGTCGGCGAGGGCTCCGGCAACCACCACCGCGCCGGCATCGACCAACTTGGCTACCCGCTGCAGGTGCTCCTCGCGGTAGGGGGCGCGTTTTTCGGCGGCCCCCTCGGCGTAGGTAGCCTCGACTACGTGGCAGGTCTGGATATTCACGGTCGGAAGTCTATTCAAGCTTGGGCAGCGTCTGTTGCTGGGTGAGCACAGGAGCGAACAGGTCCGCGTGCTCCTCGACCCGGCTGAGGGCCTGCGAGTGAGAGAAGCGCAGCGTCTGCGGGTCCCCCGACTCGCCAGTCGCCGCAACCTCGTCCCAGGTGAGGGGGGTGGAGACGGTCGGCGTGTCCTTCGCCCGCAGCGAGTACACGCATACCGTGGTCTTGAAGAAGTCGTTCTGGCTCCAGTCGATCAGGACCTTTCCCTTGCGCAGCTCTTTTTTTTATCGGAAACCACCAGGGACGGCATCTGCTGCTCCATCAGGCCGGCGACGGCATGGGCGAACGCCTTGCTCTGGTGGTAGGTATCGGCCGAGTTAAGCGGCAGGTAGACCTGCATCCCCTTGGAGCCGGAGGTCTTCGGATAGGCGTCCAGGTTGAGCTCCTCGAACATCGTGCGAAGCGCCAGGGCCACCTTGCAGCATTCCACGATGCTGGTGGACGGGCCCGGATCCAGGTCAAAGGCCACTGCGGTGGGCCGGTCCAGGCTCTCACCCACAGAAAGCGAGGTGTGCAGTTCCAGGTCGGCCAGGTTGGCCGCCCACACCAGGCCGGCAAGGTTGTCGATGCTGCAGAACTCAATCGTCTTGTGCTGGCGCTCGCTCCAGATGGGGATGGTTTTCATCCAGGGCGGCCGGAACTTCGGGCATTGCTTCTCGTAGAAAAACTCCCCGCCCACCCCGTTGGGATAGCGCTTCAGGGTGAGCGGCCGGTCCTTCAGGTGCGGCAGCAGCACCGCAGCGGCCCGGGTGTAGTAGTCGATGACATCGCCCTTGGTGAAACCTGCCTCCGGGTACAGGACCTTGTCGAGATTGGACAGCTTGAGTTCTTTGCCCTCCACCTCCACCACGGTTGCCGCCGCCATGCCCGAGACTAACCGGCGGAGTGTTGGCCGGCGGCTGCCGGATTCTCCCGGATGGCGGATCGGAAGCCCACCCGGGCGTGGGAACGGTCGCAGAACGGCTTGTTGGCCGACGCGCCGCAGCGGCACAGGGCGACGTTCTTCGACGTCACGACGATCTCGTTGCCGTCCTGGTCGACCAGGGTGACCGGCCCCTTCACCAGCAACGGCCCGTGGTCGGAGGGCTGGATGGAGCAGGAGGGGTCCCGGTTGCGGTCGGTCGAAGTCACGAACCATGTGTACCCAAATCTCCGATTGTGAAGTCGGGACTGGGCGGGAAGCGCTCCGATGGCGGACAATGGAAGCCCTTTCCGATACATCGGCGTCCGGTTGGGTACCCTTATTCCGGCGGATTTACAAAAGGAGAGACGATTTGCGCCTATACGACCGAATGAAGA
>DATLGP010000268.1:0-4290 GCA_035540395.1 Actinomycetota bacterium | reverse complement strand
TCGTCGAGATCGACCGGCCCGAGCGGTCCCTGTTCCATTCGCACCCGCTGTAGCTGATCCTCCCCCAGCCCGGAGAACGTGAGCATGGCCTCGTATTCGTTGTCCGCAGCGCGGTCGACAGCCCGGGTAGACAGCAGCAGGAAGGGTTTCACGGTTCAAATCTTACGGTGGAAGGACGGGTATTTACTTCGCCGCCTTCTTGGTTCGAAGTTCGTCTCTGAATCGTTCGAGCCCGTCCAGGATGAAACCGAGGCCGAATTCGAACTCCTCCGTATAGTCGTAGCCCTTCTTGGCGAGCTCGGCCACCACCTCGGCCAAGTAGGGATATTCCGGCCCGTGCTCTCCAACTGTCGTCTTCGCCATTTCGGCGGACTCCTGCGGTGTTTCGAACGGGATCGTCTGTTCCTGAAGGGCAAAGCCGTAGGTATAGCTGTCCAGCAGGTTGTAGGCGTGGACCGCCTCCCTGAAGGGAAACCCGGCCTCTCGCAAACACCCCATCGTCGCGTTGTGATGTAGGGCGCTTGCCGGCCCCGGGTGCAGGCGCGTCTCCAACAGGCCCACCGCCCAGGGATGGTGTTTCAGGGCGGCCCTCGCCGAGATGCCGCGTTTGCGCAACTCCGATTTCCAATCACCCCCGATCGCTGGGGGATACATCTCGGCGAATACGACATCGACCATCCCGTCGATGAGGTCCTCCTTGTTTGTGACATGCCGGTACAGCGCCATCGGGGCGGCGCCGAGTTGGGCTGCGAGGTTGCGCATGCTGAACGAGTCGAACCCCCCGCCGTCCGCCAGCGATACGGCAGCCTCGACGATCCGGTCCCTGGTCAGGGAAGTCCGGCCGGTCTCCGGTCGCTGAGCCAATCCCCCCTCCTTTCGAGGAAATTCCACTTTCCGCTTGACATGCGTACGCCGTACGCATTACCTTAACCCATGCGTACGGTGTACGCAAAACGCCAATTGCAGGCGGCGAGGGAGAGAGGTGGAGATGGCCGAGGCGTGATGGGTGCTTGTCCGGGTCGCCCGCCTGAAAAGGGTGGGATCTTCGAAACGAAAGGAAAGTCGGATGGAAACTCAGAAAACTGCACGGATCTTCGGCTGGCTGTTCATCGCAACCTTCGTAACTGCTATAGGAGCCAGACTGTTCTTCGTCAACGGACTCGGGGCCAGTTGGGAGGACATGCGCTTCATCCCCGGCGCCGGCTCCGACACGAGCATGTACCTAGGAGCACTCCTCGAGTTCGCCCTGATCGTCACCAACATCGCCACCGCGGTGGTGCTCTACCCCATCGTCAAGCGGCAAAGCGAAGGCCTGGCGCTCGGATACGTCGCCGCGCGGCTCATTGAGTCCGTTTTCATCCTGGTGGGCCTGATCAGCATCATCTCGGTTGTCACCGTGAGCGACGCCCTGGCCGGGGCCACCGGCGCCCAGGCCGCGGCGCTCGCCGCCCAGGGCGGTTTGCTCGTGTCCACCTACGAGTGGGCATTCCTGTTCGGCCCGGGGCTTGTGGTCGGTTTCGGAAACGGGTTGATCCTGGGCTACCTGATGTACCGCTCCGGTCTGGTGCCTCGTCGTATGGCGATGCTGGGACTCGTCGGCGGTCCGATGTTGATCGCATCGTTCGTGCTGATCCTGTTCGGGGTCTACGAAAACGGGTCCGGGTTTGCGTTCCTGCTGGCGGTGCCCGAGATTGCCTGGGAAGCGTCGCTCGGCGTCTACGCGGCATGGAAGGGTTTCAGGCCGAGCCCCATCACCAAGACCGGGGAAGTCCGACGGGATGCAGCGGGTCGAAGTGTGGCCATGGCCTGAAGGCCTATGTGAGCTGGAGGGCGCCCCGCTTCGGCGGGGCGCTCTCGCGATCGGGTGCCGCTCCCGGGAGATGCCGACCTAGCCGGGGATGAGGCCAGGGAGGCTCATCTCCAACGCCAGACTTTACCGAGTGGGAGTGACTCGCCAGTAGAGCGAGCTTGCGTTCGGGGGACCGCTCTTGGAACAGCTTCTGGAAAGCTCGGCGCTCCGTAACGGGCAACCCGGCCTCGTCGCCGGCAAACCGCTCTTCCCACAACGCCCGAAGAGGTTGGATTTCGTTTCAAAAGTGACATAAACGGCGACCCACGCGAGCGGCTAAGCAGGCCTGAATCCTGCCGGTCTGAGCAGGCGGATGGCGAGAACCATCCAGATCACTCCAACCCCCACCAGGAGGAATGCCGACACAGTCTCGGTGTTCCAGGTCAGGCTTCCGACCGCTGAGAGGACTATCAGCGCCCGGTCGATAACCGGGACAAGCTTGAAGCGCGTCACTGCCATGGCTAGGCAGACGAGCCCGAAGCCCAAGCTGAACGTCCCGACGATTGCGAACTCTATGAGCGAGCTGACGACGTAGAACGGTGGGCCAATGGACAGTAGGACCTGCGCCGCCCGGCCGGCACCCCCTGCCTCATGAACCGTTTATTCAACGGACTGGATGCGAACGCGAGAACGACCATTCCCGCTCCAACCCCGAGTGCCGGCATCGCACCGTTTGCGTCCGTCTCCACGCCGAGCCAGCCGGCGTTCATCGAGCCGATCAGGCCGCCGGCTGAAGCGTAGATTGCCGCCCCGAGCACCGCTACGATCAGTTTGATTCTGGAGCCGGCAGAGGGGCTTTCAGAACTACCTCCAATGTGAGCTTCGAGTGCGTTCATGTTCATGCCGTCCTCGCTCGGCGCGGCTGACGTCATAGGCTTGCCACTCGGACCCGGTCCGAGTATCCGGCCAGGGCCTGCATGTCCGCTCGATCGGTGGTCAACACCGTGCCGCCGGGTTAGGCCGACGCAACGACGATTGCGTCCACGGCCGATCCCTGCCCCGTCCTGGTTCTGAGGAGCGCGGCCCGCCGGGCAAGCGGTTCAACGAGCTCCTCTGCAATCTCGCAGGTTTGCAGTAATCGATTGACGGGGGCGTCGGCCGGGCTCCCGGTCAGGCACTCCACCAGGACGGCCGAGGGCACAACCGGGGGCCACAGCCCCTCGGAAAGGAGCTCTTTGATCAGGGCTGCCGAGTACCGGCTCGGATGCGAGAGGCGGCCCACCGCACCGGAGTCCAGGACGATCAACTCGGTCAGATGGCCGCCCGATGGGCGGCTCCCTTGATCTCTCCGACGACGAGTTCCGCCCTGGCCCGATCTGGCTCGAGTGGTTCGCCCACCTCCGCGACAAGCTCGCTCAGGTAGGCATGCCCTTCGTCCCGAAGCCCTTGGCGGCGAATCTCAGCTCTGACCGCCTGTTGGAGGAGCTCGGAAGCGGGGAGCTTGCGAAGCTTGACCTGCTGGTACAGATCGTCCGGGAGGTATACCTGCATTCTTGGCATACGTCTAAGATACGTCTATCAAGCTCGGCTCTCAAATAACAAGTGTGTAGTTTGGGTGCTCCTAGCCGGAGACTATTCGAACCCTGAAACCGCGAGCCTGCTCCCGAATCTGGGCGGTACACTTGCGTGGTGAGCGTCTCATTCACGGCTGTCGTTACCCATGAGGATCGCTGGTTCGTGGCGCGCTGCCTGGAGATTGAGATTGCCAGCCAGGGAATGACCGCCGACGAAGCTCTCGCGAACCTCAAAGAGGCTTTGGAGCTGTACTTCGATGATGTGCCGCTCCCAGAGGACATCGAACCCTTGCTCATAGCGAAGGTTGAACTGTCGGCTTGACGCCGCGCCTCCCAATCGTTACCGGAGCCGAGGCGATCAAGGCACTAGGCAGGGCGGGATATGAACAGGTCAGCCGGCGAGGCAGCCATGTGAAGCTTCGCAACCCGGCCGGTCGGACGGTCATCGTCCCGATGCACCATGAACTCGCGCAGGGAACCCTCAGATCTATCCTGCGACAGGCCGGGATAACCAACGAGGAGTTCCGCGAACTGCTCTAACCGGTTCGAATAAGCCCGGTCAGGGTCTGAAAATGTGCCCCCAACGGGATTCGAACCCGTGTTACCACCTTGAAAGGGTGGTGACCTAGGCCGCTGGTCGATGGGGGCCTATTCGGTCACTAGAAGTGCCGCCCTCAAAGCGTATCAGGGCGAACCGGCGGTGCTACTGCGACAGGCGGGACACCATGTCGTCGTGCACCAGGCCGTTGGTGCACAAAAAGCTGGCGTTGTCCTGCTTGGAGACGATTCGGGATTCGGGATAGGGCGATCCGTCGAAGCCGCTGGCCTTGCCCCCCGCCTCCCGGACGATCACCTCCAGCGCCGCAATGTCCCAGATGTTCAGGTTCGGCTCCAGCATCACCTCGGCCGCCCCCCGCGCAACCAGCA
>DATLGP010000267.1:0-3408 GCA_035540395.1 Actinomycetota bacterium | reverse complement strand
CGGCATGGCCGCCGCCCTGCGGGTGGCAAAGGAGGAGGGCCGCGAGGCCATCATGGAGCGCCACGTCCTGCTGGCCCGGGCCGTCAAGGCCGGCGCCCAGGCGCTCGGGCTGCCGCTGATGGGCGAGGACCCCGAACGGGCCGTCGTCGTCACCGCGGTCAAGAACCCCCCCGGCCTCACCGACACCCAGATCGTCGGCGCCCTCCGCAAGGACTACGGCATCGTCGTGGCCCCCGGACAGGGACCGATGAAGGGCAAGGTCTTCCGCATCGGTCACCTCGGGTGGTTCATGCCGGTCGACGTCCTTCAGTTCTTCGGCGCCCTGGAGCTGGTGCTCGACAAGCTGGGCTACGACTTCACGCCCGGTTCGTCGGTTGCTGCGGCTGAGGCAATCTTCAAGGAAGCCGGCCAGTAGCATGCCGCTGAAGGTCCTGGTCGCCGAGCCCCTCGCGGAGGAGGGGATCGAGAAGATGCGCGCCGAGCTGGACGTCGACGTTCTGCCCGAGCTGCCCCGTCAGGAGTTTCTCGACGTGATCGGCGAGTACGAAGCGGTGATCGTTCGGTCGGCGACCCAGATCGACAAGGAAGCCATCGACAAGGGATGGCGCCTGAAGGTCGTCGGCCGGGCCGGCATCGGGCTGGACAACATCGACGTCGAGGCCGCCACCCGCCGGGGCATCCTGGTGGTCAACGCCCCGCAGTCGAACATCCTCTCGGCGGCAGAGCACTCGATGGCGCTGCTACTCAGCATGGCCCGCCAGGTCCCGGCGGCCGACGCCTCTCTTCGGGCCGGCAACTGGGCCCGCAGCAAGTTCAACGGCGTCGAGCTGCACGGCAAGACGCTCGGCGTGGTCGGCCTGGGCCGCATCGGCACCCTGGTGGCCCAGCGGGCTGCCGGCTTCGGGATGCGCCTGGTGGTGTTCGACCCCTACGTCACCGAGGCCCGGGCGTCCGAGCTCAAGGCGACACTGGCAACCAGCCTGGACGACCTGCTGGGCCAGGCCGACTTCATCACCATCCACCTGCCGAAGACCTCGGAGACCAAGGGGATACTGGGCGCCGAGCAGTTCGCCAAGATGAAGCCCGGGGTGCGGATCGTCAACGCCGCCCGGGGAGGCATCGTCGACGAAGCCGCCCTTCTGCAGGCTCATAAGGACGGAATAGTGGCCGGGGCGGCCATCGACGTCTACGAGAAGGAGCCGGCCCCCGCCGATCACCCGTTCTTCAAAGAGCCCGACTTCGTCGTCACCCCGCACCTCGGCGCATCGACCGCCGAGGCCCAGGAGAAGGCCGGTACCGCGATCGCCGAGCAGGTCCTGCTGGCGCTCAGGGGAGAGTTCGCCCCCTACGCGGTCAACATCAAGGGCGGCGCCGAGTACGTGGAAGCCATCCGGCCGTTCATCTCGCTCACCGAGAAGCTGGGCCGCATTGCCCACGCCGTCGCCGGCGACCGCATCACCGAGGTCCATATGGAGTTCCGGGGCACGGTGGCCGAGCACGACACCCGCATCCTCACGCTGGCCGGCCTGAAGGGGCTGTTCTCGGCGATCGTCCACGAGCCGGTCACCTACGTGAACGCGCCGCTGCTCGCAGCCGAGCGGGGCATCCAGACCAAGGAGACCAAGTCGGCCCTGGCATCCGACTACGTCAGCCTGGTGTCGATCGCCGTGGGTTCGGAGAAGGACTCGGTCAGGGTGGCCGGCACTCTGGTGGGCAAGAAGGACGAGGAGCGCATCGTCGAGGTCTGGGGCTACGGCATGGACATGCTGCCGGAACGCAACATGTGCTTCATCAAGTACACCGACCGTCCGGGTGTGGTCGGCCGGGTCGGTTCGGTCCTCGGCGAGGCCGGCGTGAACATCGCAAGCATGCAGGTCAGCCGCCAGACCATCGGGGGTGAGGCCCTGATGGGCCTTACGGTAGACGACGAGATCCCGTCGGAGGTCCTGGGCAAGATCAAAGAGTCGATAGACGCCACCGACGTACGGGCGATCGATCTCGGAGCTTAGGGCAACCGCTGCTCTGTCTGCACCAACCTCGTTTTAGATAGAATCAGGCCACCTAATCCGCGCCCTGATGCGCGTCCTTCAGGAAGGGAGCACCTCGGAATGCCTATCACCCCCACTAAGTTCATCTGGATGGACGGCGAACTGGTCGAGTGGGAAAAGGCGACGGTACACGTGCTCAACCACACCCTGCACTACGGATCCGGCCTGTTCGAGGGCATCCGGGCGTACCACACGAAAAAGGGCCCGGCGGTTTTCCGGCTGACCCCGCACATCGAGCGGCTGCACCGCTCGGCGAAGATCTACCTGATCGAGATGCCGTTCGGCGTGGAGGCCCTGGTGGAGGCCACCAAGGAGATAGTTCGGGCCAACAGCCTGGACGCCTGCTACATCCGGCCGATCGTCTACCACGGGTACGGCGAGATGGGTCTGAACCCGCTGGCCTCGCCGGTGCATGTGTCCATCGCGGCCTGGACCTGGGGCGCCTACCTGGGCGAGGAATCGCTGACCCAGGGCGTGCGGACCAAGATCTCCTCCTGGCGCCGCAACGACCACAACGCGATCCCGCCCGCCGCCAAGGCCACCGGCCAGTACCTGAACTCCGGCCTGGCCAAGGTTGAGGCGGTCAAGAGCGGCTACGACGAAGCGATCATGCTGAACGAGCGGGGCTTTGTCGCCGACGCTACCGGTGAGAACGTCTTCATGGTCCGCGACGGAGTCCTAATGACTACCCCGCTGGCCTCGGGTCCGCTGGGGGGTATCACCCGGGAGGCGATCATGGTGATCGCCCGGGACCTGGGGATCCAGGTGGAGGAGACGGAGCTGGCCCGCACCGACCTCTACACCGCCGACGAGGCGTTTATGACCGGCACTGCGGCCGAGGTGGTCCCGATACGCTCGGTGGACGACCGGGATCTCGGTGAAATGGGGCCCACCACCCGCAAGATCCAGGAGGTTTTCTTCTCCGCAGTCCGGGGCGAGGTGGACAAGTACTCGGACTGGAACGAATACACGTAAGGCAGGGGTGCCGCCCGTCGGCGGCGGTCGTGTTCGGTGCAATCTCACAGATGGGGACCTTCGTTTGTTGTTCTTTTTAAATTGTCCGGCCTGCACTCGTAACCAAAGGGTCCCCAGTCTGTGAAATTGGCGCGCTTCAAATACGGCACCCGGATCGGGTACGGGATTCTGCAGGACGGGGTCATCGAGGAGATATCGACCACCCCCTTCCTTCCATACGAGGTAACCGGCGTCACCTACGACCTCGACGACGTTCGGCTGCTCGCTCCCTGCGTCCCCTCCAAGGTCATCGGGATCGCGCTGAACTACCGGGACCACGTGGAGGAGATGGGCAAGCCGATTCCCGACTACCCGACGTTCTTCTTCAAGCCCTCCACCTCGGTGG
>DATLGP010000266.1:0-3013 GCA_035540395.1 Actinomycetota bacterium | reverse complement strand
CGAGGTCTCTACCGCCCGCCTGGACCGGCCGCCGGTGCCTGCGCGGATCAAGCGGCGCCGGGCGGTTGCCGGGGTCATGGGCGTGGGCGTCATGTCGCTTTTGGGAGGACTGCTGTTCATCCTGGGAATGGGCAGAGCCAGTTCGGGCACCTTCGGCCTGCTGTTGATCGGAATCGGCGGCTTCCTGATGCTGCTGTCGGTCACGCTGCCCACATTCAAAATAGTGGACCTCGTGGTCCGTGCAGTCGGTCGGGTGGTGTCCAGGAAACCACGGACCTCGGCCAAGCCGGCGCCGAACCGGAGCCGCCCGGAACGAGCGGAGTAGCGGCGGCGGCCGCCTAGAGGCGACCGAATAGGAAAAGGGGTAGGCCTGGGGCCCGCTCCGTCGCGGAGCACCCCGAAAGACCCACCCCTTCTTCTCTAACTACTTGGGAAGCGACGTACCCTTCTTTGCCCGCATCTCGGCAGCCTTGGCCCTGGCTTCGGCCACCCGGGCGTCCGATCCCTTGGCAAGCTCTTCGTCGAAGACCTTCTTGCGTATTGACGCCGCCTCCTCGTCCGATACCCCGGCAGCCGCCGGAGCGGGTGCGGGATCGGCGGCCGGAGCAGGAGCGGCCGGCGGCGGGGTAACAGCAGCTTCCGCCGCAGCGGGCGGCGCAGCGGGGGCAGGAGCCGAGGCGGCTACCGGCGCCGGGGTGGCAAGCGCCTCCTCGGCCCGCATCCGGGCCGCCTTGGCCCGGGCTTCGGCCACCGTAGCGTCGGTCCCCTTGGTGGTTTCGTCGTGGAGCACCGCTTTGTAGACCTCGTCGGGGTCCAGCGCAGGCTGCGTGGGCGCCACCGGGGAGGCCGCGCCCGGGGGCGGAGCAGCCGGTGTGGGCGCCGCCGGAGCAACTGGTGCCGCTGCGGGTGCCGGGGCCGCTGCGGGTGCCGGGGCCGCTGCGGGTGCCGGAGGAGCCGCCACGGCAGCTGCCGGAGCGGCCGACATTGCCTGAATGGTGGGCGGAGGGCCTACCGGCTGCGGCGGAGCGTCACCGGCGGACTGCAGAGCAGGCAGGAGGTAGGTCTTGGCTGCGGGAATCATGCCGAGGACCACCATCAGCGCAATCAGGGCAGAAAGCACCATGAAGGCCGGCCCTACCGGCGGCTCGTCGGGGGCCGCGTTGGCATCGGCTGCGGGTTCGGTCTCCTCTTCGGGAGTGTCCCCGGGAGTGTCGCCTTCGGTGCCCGACTCGTCGCCGATCGGCTCGTTTCTGCCGTCAACCTCGGTCTGCTCGGTGGGGGGATCGGCGCCTTCCTCCGCGGCGGGCTCGCCGGGCTGACCCTGTTCGACGGGCTGCTCCGCTTCTGCGGCGAGAGCCGGGGCGCCGGAGGCGCCGGCAATCGTGAGCTTTCCCTTCATACCAAGCGAGACGTGGAAGGTGCAGTCGTATTCGATGTCCCCGGCCTGTTGGACGGTGACGGTCTTGGTCTCGCCCGGATTGATCAGGTCGACCTTGATTGAACCGTCCTTGGAGACTGCATTGTGGGGAGCGGCCCCGGAATTGCGGAATTCGATGGTGTCCCCCACGTTAGCCGTAGCCGTGGCGGGAGCAAACTTGTTGTCCTGGGTGTCGATGGTGACTGTGGCGGCCTGCGCCGTGCCCGTCCCCAAGACGAGCATGCAGAGGACGGCTAAGGGGAGCAGCATTCGGCGCATCGAGCCTCCTTTAGGGGCAAGTCATAAGCTTTGATCCTGGATTCTACGGTCCCCGCGACGACCGGGGCGAATCTGTGCGCGGTTCAGTCCCGAATCGAGACCGGCGTCCCGGTGGGAGCGAGGTCCTTCAGGCGCAGGATCGACTCATTGAACAGCCTGACACAGCCGTTGCTGGAGTTTACGCCAACCGAAGACCGGTTGTTGGTCCCATGGATGGCCAGCTGCCCGATCCCTCCCCCGAAAGTCATGTGGACCTCCGAGTAGCCGGCGATGCTCAGCATGTGCGCTCCGTAGGCGCCTCCGGTGTTCGCAAAGGGGATTGAGATGTCGACGTAGAACTCACCAACCGGCGTGGGGGTAGCCCGGGTTCCGATGCCCGCCGGCATCTCCATGAGCAGCTCGTCGCCTTTGAACACCGTCAGCTTGTGGTCCGACTTGTCGACGACGATCCGGTTGGGAACCTTGCGGATCCGCACGTCCGAAGCCTTCACCCAGCCCGTGCTGCCGTTGGGGCGCATGGGGAGCCGGACCTCGAACCACGAACCCTCCTCCTTGGTCACTGCGAACAGCAGCGGGACGCCCTCCCGGGTTGGGTTGGCGAGCAGGTGAATGGGCTCGGAGGCGTTGGGCGACTCGTAGATCGGCATCCTGGATCGAGCTGCATCCGCTACCAGGTGATCGGTGGGCGAAGCCCGCAGCGCAGCCGACGCAGGCAGGGGGGCGTGGCCGATACCCTTCGCGGCTCCCGCGGCCAGTCCGGTGGCGGCAGCAAGGACCGCGGGAACGCTCCCGAACAGGACAAACGCCGCAACGATCCAGCCGGTTAACGCCCTGCGGTTCAAGCTAGCGCTCCCTGAAGTTGACGACCCTGAAGGCCTCCGCGTACTTGATCCCGTCCGAGCCTTCGGCGCTCAGTGAGGCGATCATCTGCATGCGCTCGGTGAACTTGTCACCAAACTCGGGCGTTTGCGTGTGGTGCACCGACACCGATTTTACCTTCGTATCCATGTGTTCTTCGATGTCGACCCAGAAGTTGGGATTGTTGGTCATACCGAAGAGGGCGGCGGTCAGGTGGTGGGGCTCGAAGCCCTCGTCGTACAACTCCTCGCGGTACAGGGGTACCGTCGCCGCCCCGGGGCTGATGGCCGCACAGAAAGCCTCCCCCACCTTCCGGTGGTCGGGGTGGTTGATGTAGGCGTCGGCGAAAAAGTACATGGTGGGATCGGGACCGATCACGATGTCGGGCTTGTACCGTCGGATCTCGCGGATCATGTCGCGGCGCAACTCGTGTGAATCCTCAACCTTGCAGTCCTCGTA
>DATLGP010000265.1:0-4028 GCA_035540395.1 Actinomycetota bacterium | reverse complement strand
GGTCCTCTATGTCGGCCAGGGCGTGCTGCAGCGAAGCAACCGGGAAGGCCCAACCGGTGATCGCCTGTGCGATGAACAGCGCCCCCAGGACCTCAGGAAGGTCCGGCATGGTCGGGGACACCGCGATGTACCCCAACCTCTCGCCGGGCGCCAGCAGCGTCTTTCCGTAGGTGTAGAGCAGCAGCGACTGGTCGTAGTAGTCGGTCGGGCTGGGATAGGCCCCGCCATTGAAGACGATGTGGTTGTAGGCCTCATCGGAGAACAGGTATATCGGCCGGCCGGACTTGTCAGATCCCGCCCGTAGGACGCGGGCCAGCTGTTGCAGGGTTGCCGCAGGGTAGACCACGCCCGTGGGATTGTTGGGGCTGTTGACGATGATCGCCCGGGTCCGCTCCGACACGGCTGATGCGATGGCTTCTACGTCCAGGTCGAACGTCGTCCGGTCGGCGTCCACTCGAACCGGCACCCCGCCCGCTGCCAGGATCAGCACTTCGTAAAAGAACCAGGGCGGGCTTATGTAGATCACCTCGTCCCCCGGGTCGACGAAGGTGTTGAGGACGATCGACAAGCCGGCGAACGTCCCGTTGGTCATCACGATCTGGTCGGCGGTGAAGCGGCGGCCCCTTTGCCGGCTGAGGCTCCCCGCGACGACGGAGGTGGCCTCCGGCTCGTTCAGCTTGTAGGCGAACCAGTTCTTGTCCTGCGGGACCAGCGCTTTCTGCAGGGCTTCGACGTAGCCGGAAGGCACCGGCTCGTGGGGGTTGCCGAAGACGAAGTCGCAGCTCGCCGGGCCGAACCGGCGTTGCATGTGGGGAAGGGTGAGGAAGTCCATGAACCCCGAAATCGAGGCCGCAAGGCTGCCGATCCGCCGGGAGGCCGCTGGGGTCATGAGCTAAATGTAACCCCTTAGGTGAGCCGTTTCTGCGACCCTTTGGACGGCTATCGCGAAGGCCGCCTCCCGCATCGATACGTTGCGCATGCGCGAGAACGTGAAGACCCGGTCGTGCGCGTCCACCAGCTTGCGGGTAAGCCGCTGGTTCACGTCGACCTCGTCCCAGCGGAACTGCTGGATGTTCTGCGTCCACTCGAAATAGCTGACTATCACGCCGCCGGCATTGGCCAGGATGTCGGGAATCACGGTGATGCCGCGGTCGTTAAGAATTTCGTCGGCGCCCGGCGTGACGGGGCTGTTGGCGCCCTCGACCACCATCCGGCACTTGAGCTGGTCGGCGTTGTCGGCGTGAATGGCGTGTCCGAGCGCGGCCGGCAGCACGACCTCCACCGGGAGCACCAGCAGCTCGGAGTTGGTGATGGCCTCGGTGCCGGGGAAGCCGGCAACCGAGCCGGTTTCTGTGTGGTGGGCCATCAGCTTGGGGATGTCCAGCCCGCCTTCGTTGAGAATCCCTCCCTTGGAGTCCGAGACGGCTACCACTTTGTAGCCCTTCTCATGCGCCACCCGGGCGGCCCAGCTGCCGACGTTGCCGAACCCCTGGATTGCCACCCGGCATTCCTGGGGGGACAGTCCCAGGTGTTCGACCGCCTCGTGCATCACGATCACCGAGCCCCGGCCGGTGGCGGCATCCCTGCCGTAGGACCCGCCCAGCGCAATCGGCTTGCCGGTCACGATCTCGGGGGTGTAGCCGTGGCGCTTGCCGTACTCGTCCATCATCCACGCCATGACCTGGGGGCTGGTGTTGACGTCGGGGGCCGGGATGTCACGGTGCCCGCCCAGGAAGTGGGAAATCTGGTGGGTGTAAACCCGGGTCAGGCGCTCCAACTCGGTCAGGCTGAGGGTCTTTGGATCGACCTGCACCCCGCCCTTGGCGCCTCCGAAGGGGACGTCCACCACGGCGGTCTTCCAGGTCATCAAAGCTGCCAGCGAGCGAACCTCGTCGGCGTCGACATCTGGGTGGTAGCGAACCCCGCCCTTATAGGGGCCCCGGGCCCCGTTGTGCTGGAAGCGGTAGCCGGTGAAGACGTCGCGCATGCCGTTGTCCCGCAGGACCACCACCTGCACTGTTAGCTCGCGGTAGCTGCGGCCAAGCGCGGCCCGGGAAGAATCCGAAAGCTGGATGAGGTCGGCCGCACGGTTGAAGAATCTGGTCACAGCCTCGAACGGGCCGATCTCCTGCTCCGCCATCGCTCGGGCTGCTTACGGCTAGCGGCGGGAACGGCTGCGAGAAGCGCGCACCTGCCTGATCTTGCTCTTGAGGTTGAACAGCAGGCGCTTTGCTGCGGGGTACTCCCAGGACAAAACGGTCAGTCCGAGGAAGATCAGCGGAAGCGAGAACGGGCCCGGAAGAACCACCAGGGCCAGGCCGGCAGCGATCAGGGTTATTCCCAGCGCCAGGACGAAGAACCGCCGGCTTTGCTTCACCGCGGTCACCCGGGGAAGCTCGCGGGTCCGGGAGGCTTCGAACTGGTGGGTGTCGTCGTTTCGCATCCTTAAAGTCTAGCCTCGTATTGGCGCAAGGGAAGGGCTGCCGGTCCGCAGCCTCTCAGGCTGGGACGGAGCCGTGCCGGCAGCTGTTTCAAGTAAGATGCCTGCATGACCGAGGACGACAAAGTGTTCAACCTGACCTCCGGGGACCGCAACCTGGGGATGGAGTTGGTGCGGGTGACCGAAGCAGGCGCCATGGCCGCCGGCCGCTGGATGGGCCGGGGCGACAAGGAGGCCGCCGACGGCGCCGCGGTCGACGCCATGAGGCTCATGATCGCCACCTGCCAGATGGACGGGATCATCGTGATCGGCGAGGGCGAAAAGGACGACGCCCCCTGGCTTTCCAACGGAGAGCGAGTGGGCACCGGGGTCCCGCCCGAGGTGGACGTTGCGGTCGACCCGGTTGAGGGAACCACCATCACCTCCCGGGGGATGCCGGGCGGCATCTCGGTTATCGCGGTGGCCGGGCGAGGCGCGATGTGGGACCCGGGCCCCGCCTTCTACATGAAGAAGATTGCCACCGGGCCGGAGGCGGCCGACGTGATCGAGCTCGAGGCTCCGCCGGCCGACAACATCAAGGCGGTCGCCAAGGCCAAGGGCATCGATGTTGAAGACGTCACCGTGATCCTCATGGACAAACCTCGTCACAAGCAGCTCATCACCGATATCCGGGAAGCCGGGGCCCGCATCCGCCTCATCACCGACGGAGACGTTGCGGCAGGCCTTTCCGCCGCCACCTCGCGCAGCGGGGTCGACCTGCTGCTGGGAACCGGTGGCACGCCCGAGGGTGTGATCACCGCGGCGGCGCTCAAGGCACTGGGAGGTGCCATCCAGGGCCGGCTGGACCCCCAGAGCGATGAGGAGCGGCAGGACCTGATCGACGCCGGATACGACCTGGATCGGGTGCTCGACCAGGACGAGATGGTTGTGGGCGACTGCTTCTTCGCCGCCACCGGCATCACCGGAGGTGACCTTCTCCGCGCGGTCAACTACCGGGGGGACGGCGCCACCACCCACTCACTGGTGATGAGCTCCCGGTCCGGTACGGTGCGCGAGATCATCGCCGACCACCACTGGAAGAAGCTCATGAAGTACTCGGGGATTCATTACGACTGAAAGTCGTGAGCCCGCCCGAGCTCTGCTGGTGGACGCGGCAAGCCTGATCTACCGGGCGTTCTTTTCAACACCCGATACCGTGACCGCTCCCGATGGGATGCAGATCAACGCCGCCTACGGCTTCCTCAACATGCTGGCCCGCCTGGTGGCCGACCGGGACCCGGACCTTTTGGTCTGCTGCGACGACGTCGACTGGCGGCCGCAGTGGCGGGTCGACCTGGTGCCGAGCTACAAGACCCATCGGGTAGGCGTGCCCCAGCCGCTTCTCGACGCCCAGATGCCGGTGATCTACGAAGTGCTGAAGGCAGCCGGGGTCCCCACTGCCGGTGTGGCGGGATGGGAGGCGGAGGACGTCATCGGCGCCCTGATTCCCCGGTGCCCGGGCCGGGTGGAGATCGTGTCCGGCGACCGGGACCTGTTCCAGCTGGTACGAGACCCCGACGTCGTCATCCTCTACCCCCTGCGCGGGGTG
>DATLGP010000264.1:0-8748 GCA_035540395.1 Actinomycetota bacterium | reverse complement strand
CTTCTGCCGTCCCGGCACGCCTCCTCCAGGCGAACCCAGTCCGGCCGGCGGTGGGCGATGAACGAGTCGACATCCATGGTGTGGCAGTGTATGGGAATGGATGGAGACCGGAGCCCCTCCGGGCTGGTGACGCCGGAGGCGGTTTCGCTGGACCTGGACCTGGCCGGCGTCGGATCCCGCTCGGTGGGGGCGATCGTTGACGGGCTGATCCAGGGCGCCCTGCTGATTGCCGGGTTCGTCGCCGGGTCGCTCAGCCCGGCCTTCGGGGAGGGCTTTGGCCTGGTGGTGGTCGGGGTGATCTTCTTCACCCTGGTGGTTTTCGGCTACCACGGGATCTTCGAAGGCCTGTGGGAGGGCCAGACGCCGGGCAAGCGGGTCGCCCGTATCCGGGTGGTGGGCGCCGCCGGCCAGCCGGTCACCTGGCGCCAGGTGGTGATCCGCTCGGTTTTCCGGCTGATCGACATGTCCCCCATTGGGGTCGTCACGATCATCCTCACCAGGCGGTCGCAGCGGCTGGGCGACCTGGCGGCCGGGACTGTCGTCATCCGCGAGCAGAAGGTGCCGGAGCCCGCGGAGCTCAGGCTGGAGCCTGACCCGGTCCGCGACGAGTACGCCCGCAGCCTGGACGCCTCGGGTCTTAGCGAGCAGGAGTACGGCCTGGTCCGGTCCTTTCTGCAGAGGCGAAAGAGCCTTCAGCCGGAGGCGGCGGCCGCCCTTGCTTCCCAGCTGGCCACGCCGCTGCGAGCCAGGCTGGGCCGGGAGCCCGGCGAGGTGGGCGACCAGCAGTTCCTGGAGGCGCTGTTGGTCGCGGTGCGGGAGTCGGCCGCGGAGCGCAATCCTCCCGTCTGAGGCCCGGGTCCCACCGTGGCGCCGGGCACCCGGAATTCGCCTGGAGGCAGAACGGGATTTCTTGACATTGGCGTGTCCCTGCGCCTACTCTTTCCTCGTTCGGCAATCGAATACGGCTTCCCCCCTGGCCTCGACCCAGACGTCGTTGACTCTACGATTGCTGTCTGTTACTCTTGTCCTCTTAATGTCAATTTTTCTGGCGATAGCTCGCGCCATGACCTTTCTTCTGGGCGTCTCAGCGCGCCCCGTGACGATCTCGAGTTCCAACCCCGTAAAGGAGGAGTTGCGCATTGGCGAACAAATCCGCCCTTCGCACGCGCGTTTCATTTGCCCGATTCCCGGAGATTCAACAACTCCCCGACCTCATTTCCGTACAGAAGGACTCCTTCAACTGGTTCCTCGATGAAGGCCTGAAGGAGACGTTTCACGACGTCTCCCCAATCGAAGACTTCACCGGCAACCTCCAGCTCGAATTCGGCGAATACCGTTTCGAGGACCCCAAGCACTCGGTAGAGGAGTGCAAAGAGAAGGACATGACGTACTCCGCGTCGCTGTTTGTCACGTCCCGGTTCATGAACAAGGAAACCGGCGAGATCAAAGAGCAGACGGTCTTCATGGGGGACTTCCCGATGATGACCGACAAGGGGACCTTCGTGATCAACGGGACCGAGCGGGTAGTCGTTTCCCAGCTGGTCCGCTCGCCGGGCGTGTACTTCGACCGGTCGCTGGACAAGACCTCGGACCGGGAGCTGTTCAGCGTCAAGGTGATCCCCGCCCGGGGCGCCTGGCTGGAGTTCGAGACCGACAAGAAGGACCTGGTAGCGGTCCGGATCGACCGCAAGCGCAAGCAGCACGTCACCGGTCTTTTGAAGGCCATGGGGCTGACCACCGACGAGATCGTCGAGCTGTTCGACGCCGACTCCATCCGCGCCACCCTGGAGAAGGACCACCTCGAGACGTCCGACGACGCCCTGATGGACATCTACCGCAAGCTGCGCCCCGGCGAGCCCCCCACCCCGGACTCGGCCCGCACGCTGCTGGACAACCTGTTCTTCAACTGGAAGCGCTACGACCTGGCAAAGGTCGGCCGCTACAAGGTCGACAAGAAGCTGGGCGAGACCAGCCCCGCGATGCAGCGGGTGCTCCAGCGGATCTACGACGAGCTGCTGACCAAGGCCAAGGCCGGCAAGGAGCCGTTCGAGCAGGACCACTGGAAGGTGTTCTCCTCCATCGCCTCCGCCGACGGCGGCCCGCGCACGCCGGTCTACAAGTCGGTGCTGACCTACGAGGACATCCTCAAGACCGTCGAGTACCTGGTGAAGCTGCACCGGGGCGACGAGGACTTCGAGGTGGACGATATCGACCACTTCGGCAACCGCCGCATCCGGTCGGTGGGCGAGCTCATCCAAAACCAGGTCCGTATCGGCCTTTCCCGCATGGAGCGGGTGGTCCGGGAGCGGATGACCACCCAGGACGTCGAGGCCATCACGCCGCAGACACTGATCAACATCCGGCCGGTGGTCGCCAGCATCAAGGAGTTCTTTGGGACCTCCCAGCTCAGCCAGTTCATGGACCAGCACAACCCGCTGGCCGGCCTGACCCACAAGCGCCGGCTGTCGGCCCTGGGCCCGGGCGGTCTGTCGCGGGAGCGTGCCGGTTTCGAGGTCCGCGACGTGCACCCCAGCCACTACGGCCGGATGTGCCCGATCGAGACCCCGGAAGGCCCGAACATCGGACTGATCGGATCGCTGGCCAGCTACGCCCGGATCAACGAGTTCGGCTTCATCGAGACCCCCTACCGCAAGGTGGAAAAGGGTCAGGTCACCGACCAGGTGGACTTTTTGACCGCCGACGAGGAGGACCGTTTCGTCAAGGCCCAGGCCAACGCCCCGCTGGACAACAAAAACCGGTTCTCCGAGGACCACGTGCTCGTCCGTACCAAGGGCGGCGACGTGGAGTTCGTGCCGGCAGCCAACGTGGACTACATGGACGTGTCGCCCAAGCAGATCGTCTCGGTCGGCACCGCCCTCATCCCGTTCCTGGAGCACGACGACGCCAACCGGGCCCTGATGGGCGCCAACATGCAAAGGCAGGCGGTTCCGCTGCTTCGTCCCCAGGCCCCGCTGATCGGGACCGGGCTCGTGGTGCGTGCCGCCATGGACGCCGGCGAGGTCATCCTGGCCGAGAAGGCCGGGACGGTCGACGAGGTTTCGGCCGACTACATCTATGTCCGCAACGACGACGGAACGGACCGGCAGTACCGGCTGGCCAAGTTCCACCGCTCCAACCAGGCCACCTGCATGAACCAGAAGCCCATCGTCTCCGAGGGCGACAAGATCGCCTTAGGACAGATCCTGGCCGACGGCCCGTCCACCGACTTCGGTGAGCTGGCACTCGGCAAGAACCTGCTGGTCGCGTTCATGCCGTGGAACGGCTACAACTACGAGGACGCCATCATCCTGTCCGAGCGCCTGGTGCGCGACGACGTGCTGACGTCCATCCACATCGACGAGCACGAGGTCGACGCCCGGGACACCAAGCTGGGCGCCGAGGAGATCACCCGGGACATCCCCAACGTCGGCGAGGAGATCCTGAAGGACCTCGACGACCGGGGCATCATCCGCATCGGCGCCGAGGTAGGCCCGGGCGACGTCCTGGTGGGCAAGGTCACTCCCAAGGGAGAGACCGAGCTGACCCCGGAGGAGCGCCTGCTGCGGGCGATCTTCGGTGAGAAGGCCCGGGAGGTTCGGGACACCTCGCTGAAGGTGCCGCACGGCGAGACCGGCACGGTCATCGACGTCCGGGTGTTCAGCCGTGAGGACGGAGACGAGCTTCCTCCCGGCGTCAACCAGCTGGTGAAGGTGCAGGTCGCCCAGAAGCGCAAGATCCAGGAGGGCGACAAGCTGGCCGGACGCCACGGGAACAAGGGTGTCATCTCCAAGGTTCTGCCTTTGGAGGACATGCCGTTCCTGGCCGACGGCCGGCCGGTGGACATCATCCTGAGCCCTCTGGGCGTGCCTTCCCGTATGAACCTGGGACAGGTGCTGGAGACCCACCTGGGGTGGGCTGCTCACAACGGCTGGAAGTCGGACTTCACCAAGGACTACCCCTCCAACAACGGCGACTCGACCATGTGGGTATCAACCCCGGTGTTCGACGGCGCGCGCGAGGAGGACATCCTCGAGGCGCTGCGCACCGCTACCAACAACAAGCACGGCGACGACTCCCTGGTGGGCGAGGACGGAAAGGCCTGGCTGTTCGACGGGCGGTCGGGCAACAAGTTCGACGCCCGGGTAGTCGTCGGCTACACCTACATCCTGAAGCTCAGCCACCTGGTGGACGACAAGATCCACGCCCGTTCCACCGGTCCGTACTCGATGATCACCCAGCAGCCGCTGGGCGGTAAGGCACAGTTCGGTGGACAGCGCTTCGGCGAGATGGAGGTCTGGGCCCTGGAGGCGTACGGCGCCGCCTACGCCCTGCAGGAGCTGCTGACCATCAAGTCCGACGACGTGCTCGGCCGGGTCAAGGTGTACGAGGCGGTAGTCAAGGGCGAGAACATCCCGGAGCCGGGCATCCCCGAGTCGTTCAAGGTGCTCATCAAGGAGATGCAGTCGCTCTGCTTGAACGTCGAGGTCCTCTCGGCGGAAGGCAAGGAAATTGAAATGAAGGAAATCGACGAAGACGTCTACCGCACAGCCGAGGAGCTGGGCATTGACCTCTCACGCCGCGAGCCCGCTAGCGTAGATCTGGAGGCATAAGGGTGCTTGACGTTACATATTTCGACGAGCTTCGGATCGGCCTGGCCACTGCGGACCAGATCCGCATGTGGTCCCACGGCGAAGTCAAGAAGCCGGAGACCATCAACTATCGAACTCTGAAGCCGGAAAAGGATGGCCTGTTCTGCGAGCGCATCTTCGGTCCCACCAAGGACTGGGAGTGCTACTGCGGCAAGTACAAGCGGGTCCGGTTCAAGGGGATCATCTGCGAGCGCTGCGGCGTAGAGGTGACCCGCCAGAAGGTCCGGCGCGAGCGGATGGGCCACATCGAGCTTGCCGCTCCGGTCACCCACATCTGGTACTTCAAGGGCGTCCCGTCCCGGCTCGGTTACCTGCTGGACCTGGCTCCCAAGGACCTGGAAAAGATCATCTACTTCGCTTCCTACCTGATCACCCACGTGGACGACGCCAAGCGCCAGCGGGACCTGCCAACCCTGGAGACCCAGGTGCGCCGGGAGCTCGACGAGATCGCCGACAACGCCAACCAGCGCAAGGCGAAGCTCGAGGAGAACCTGGAGGCAACCCTGGGCGAGCTGGAGAAGCGCAGCGCCAAGGCCGCCGAGGTCAACAAGGCCAAGAACGAGGTGGCCAAGCAGATGAAGGAGATCAACACCCGCGCCGAGCGGGAGATCGGCCTTCTGGAGGAGACCTGGGAGCAGTTCAAGGGCCTGGCTCCGCGCAAGCTGGTGGACAACGAGACCATCTGGCGTGAGCTGAGGGATCGCTTCAGCGATTACTTCCGCGGCGGCATGGGGGCCGAGGCCATCAAGGAGCTGATCCACTCGCTGAACCTCAAGGACGAGCAGGAGCACCTGCAGGAAATCGTCGCCACCGGCAAGGGGCAGAAGAAGCTGCGCGCGATCAAGCGGCTGAAGGTCATCTCCCCGTTCACCAACGAGGGCAGCAAAAACTCGCCGATGGGCATGGTCCTGGACGCAGTCCCGGTCATCCCGCCCGAGCTTCGCCCGATGGTCCAGCTGGACGGTGGCCGCTTTGCGACCTCCGACCTCAACGACCTGTACCGCCGGGTGATCAACCGCAACAACCGCCTGAAGAGGCTGCTGGACCTGGGCGCCCCCGAGATCATCGTCAACAACGAGAAGCGGATGCTCCAGGAGGCCGTCGACGCATTGTTCGACAACGGCCGCCGCGGACGTCCGGTCACCGGACCGGGCAACCGGCCGCTGAAGTCGTTGAGCGACATGCTGAAGGGCAAGCAGGGCCGGTTCCGCCAGAACCTGCTGGGCAAGCGGGTCGACTACTCGGGCCGTTCGGTCATCGTGGTCGGTCCCGAGCTGAAGCTCCACCAGTGCGGTCTGCCCAAGCAGATGGCCCTGGAGCTGTTCAAGCCCTTCGTGATGAAGCGGCTGGTGGACCTGCAGCAGGCTCAGAACATCAAAAGCGCCAAGCGCATGGTCGAGCGGGCCCGGCCCGTGGTTTGGGACGTCCTCGAAGAGGTCATCCACGACCACCCGGTGATGCTGAACCGTGCCCCCACCCTTCACCGGTTGGGGATCCAGGCGTTCGAGCCGATCCTGGTCGAGGGCAAGGCCATCCGGATCCACCCGCTGGTCTGCACCGCCTTCAACGCAGACTTCGACGGTGACCAGATGGCAGTCCACGTGCCGCTGTCGGCCGAGGCTCAGGCGGAAGCTCGCCTGCTGATGCTGTCGACGCACAACATCCTGTCGCCGGCTCACGGCACCCCGATCGTGACCCCCACCAGGGACATGATTTTGGGCACCTTCTACCTGACGATGACCCGCGAGGGTCAGTTGGGTGACGGCCGGGTTTTCTCCTCCCCTCAGGAGGTCATGATGGCCCACGACTTCGAGGGGGCGGCACTGCACGCCACCATCAAGGTCCGGATCACCGGCAAACTGGTGCCCGGCCTGGAGGAGGGCACACTGCTGGAGACCACGGTCGGCAGGCTGATCTTCAACGATGCGCTTCCCAACGACTACCCCTACCAGAACAAGACGATCGGGCAGCGTGAGCTGGCTCAGATCATCGAGGAGTGCGCCGAGATGTTCGGCAAGGCTGAGATCGCCACGATGCTGGACAAGATCAAGGCGCTGGGCTTCCACTACTCCACCAGGGCGGGAATCACCTTCGGACTGCACGACATCGTCACGGTGCCGACCAAGCCGAAGATCCTGAACGACCATGAGGCAATGGCCGAGAAGGTCGAGACCCAGTACGGGCGGGGCATCATCACCGACGACGAGCGCCGCCAGGAGCTGATCGAGATCTGGACCAAGGCCACCGACGAGGTGTCGTCAGCCATGGACGCCACCTTCCAGCTGGACGAGCTGAACCCCATCTACATCATGTGGAAGTCCGGGGCTCGTGGAAACAAGGGAAACATCAGCCAGCTCGCCGGAATGCGAGGCCTGATGGCCAACCCGCGGGGAGAGATCATCCCGAGGCCCATCAAAGCCAACTTCCGGGAGGGGCTGTCCGTCCTCGAGTACTTCATCTCCACCCACGGCGCCCGCAAGGGACTGGCGGACACGGCACTTCGTACCGCCGACTCCGGGTACCTGACCCGGCGTCTGGTAGACGTGTCGCAGGAGTTGATCATCCGTGAGGACGACTGCGAGACCGAGCGGGGCATCCCAATCCAGGTCACCGTAGAGACTCCCACCGGGCGGGCGGAAGCACCTTCGGTGGACACCAAGCTGTTCGGCCGGGTGTCGATGGAGAACCTGATCCACGAAGGCAAAGCGCTGATCAAGCAGAACGAGCTGATCGACCGGACCAAGCAGCGGGAGATCGTTGCCGCCGGTGTCGACCAGCTTCGGGTTCGCTCGGTGCTGACCTGTGATTCCAAGTACGGCGTCTGCCGCCTGTGCTACGGCCGGAACATGGCCACCGGCGCAATGGTGGACATCGGCGAGGCGGTCGGCATCATCGCCGCCCAGTCCATCGGTGAGCCGGGGACCCAGCTGACCATGCGTACCTTCCACACCGGAGGCGTCGCAGGTGAGGACATCACCCACGGTCTGCCCCGTGTGGTCGAGCTATTCGAGGCACGCACCCCCAAGGGGCGGGCCACGGTGGCGAAGATCGCCGGCCGGGTGGAGATCCACGACGAGGAGGTCAAGCGAGTCGTCAAGGTGATCGCCGAGGACGGCAAGGAAGAGGCCTACCCGGTGTCCCGCCGCCAGAGACTGGTGGTGGACGAGGGCGAGGTCATCCAGCCGGGCGACCAGATCACCGAGGGTTCCATCGACCCGGACGACATCCTGGAGGTAGCCGGCATCCGAGCGGTCCAGATCTATCTGGTCAACGAGGTGCAGCAGGTCTACAAGAGCCAGGGCGTGCCCATCCACGACAAGCACATCGAGCTGATCGTGCGCCAGATGCTTCGCAAGGTGAGCGTCATCGAGCCCGGCGACACCGACCTGCTTCCGCAGGACCTGGTGGAGCGTAAGCTGTTTGCCGCCATCAACGAAGATGTGATTGCCAAGGGAGGAGAGCCGGCAACGGCCCGTCCTATCCTGATGGGAATCACCAAGAGCTCGCTGGCCACCGAGAGCTGGCTGTCGGCGGCCTCCTTCCAGGAGACCACCAGGGTGCTCACCGAGGCCGCCATCCGCGGCAAGTCGGATGCCCTGCTCGGCCTGAAGGAGAACGTCATCATCGGCAAGCTGATCCCCGCCGGTACCGGGATGACCCGCTACCGCTCGGTCAAGGTCACGCCGTCCGACGAGGTGTCCGAGCTGCTCCAGCTTCTGCGCAAGCAGGACGAGGAGCGCAAGGCGGCCGAGGAGGCGGAGGCTGCGAACCGCTCGCAGTTCTACAACCCCGAAGACGAAGAGGTCGAGGGCTTCTAGAACCTGATCGCTCAAACTCAAGGGGCCCCCGAAAGGGGGCCTCTTGCGTGCGGTACACGTCGACGCCAACGTGCTGCTCTATCTTACGAGAACAACAAAGGGCCCCCTTTCGGGGGCCCCTTGATTGACGGTGCTGTGGTTACAGCTCGTTCAGTCTGCCGGTGGCCCGCTTGGAGATCATCAGCGAGCCGGCGGCCATCAGCGCCACCGCCAGGGCGGTCAGCGCCAGGGTGTCGACACCGGTCCGGGCAAGCACCTTGCCCGACGGGGCCGCCTTGTGG
>DATLGP010000263.1:0-4379 GCA_035540395.1 Actinomycetota bacterium | reverse complement strand
CGGTCCGGCAAACGGCACTCACGGCTCCCGGCGAACAACGACCCCGGTCGATCCAGGTTCGGTGAGCCTTTCAGGATTCACCATACAAGGTGCCTGCGAGAGCTATCAGCAGGAGCGACAAGGGATGATGGGGGCAACAGGAAGGTCGCCTGAATATTGATGTGAAGCGGCGGCTATACGGAGCGGAGGACCATGAAACCACCCGATCGTGATGCCGTAGTCGCCCGCCTCCACCCTTTAATGGCCAGACTCGGCCGTCGACGCGGAGTTCGACACGTCGCCCTCGGCGCCTCTGCGGTGGATGGATCGTGGACCTGGGCCGACGCCGCGGGTGCAGCCGACGCCGACGGTGAGCCGATGGGAGCGGATACCCCGTGGTTCATCGCGAGCGTCACCAAGCTTCACATCGCTGCCGTCATCCTGCGTCTTCACGAGCAGGGACACATCGATCTCCACGCTCCGATTGCGAGTTACCTCCCCGAAGAGTTCGGCGAACGGCTTCACGTCCACGACGGCGTCGACCGCACGAGCGAGATCACTGCCGTGCATCTCCTTGGGCATCTCAGCGGACTGCCGGACTACCTCGAGGAGAAGCCGCCCGACGGCACTAGCCTCGTCGACCAGATTGTCGAAGGTCCTGACCGGGGCTGGACGCCCGAGGATGCGGCGAGGCGGGCGCGCGACCAACTTAGCCCGCACTTCCCTCCATCGGATCCTCACGGGCCACGGCCCAGGATCCGCTACAGCGATACGAACTACCAGCTCTTGTTGATCGCCGCCGGCCACGTCACCGGACAGCCCAGGGAGAGGCTGGACCGGGAGTTGCTGTTTAACCCTCTCTCGCTCGATCGGACCTGGTTGCCGGGACACGATTCCCCCGAGCCGGTCGTCGAGCCGGCAACCGTGTTCGTGGGCGGCCGCGCGCTGGATGACCGGCCCCTGGCCATGGCTTCTTTTGGTGACCTCTACAGCACCACCGACGACCTTCTGCGGTTCGGCCGCTCACTGTTGACCGGCGACCTGTTCGATGACTCCCGCACGGTCGGGCTCATGCGCGAGCGGTTCAACCGGTTCGGCCTTCCCCGCAGTGTTGCCTCTCTGCGGTCTCCTAGCTGGCCGATCGAGTACGGACTCGGACTAATGCGCTTCGAACTCAGTCGACCCCTGGCCGGCGGCCGCCGGCTCCCGACCGTGGTCGGCCACACCGGGTCGACCGGCTCCTGGCTGTGGCATGTGCCCGAGCTCGACCTCGTCGTCGCCGGGACGGTTGACCAGACCTCGGCGGCCACCGTGCCATTTCGCTCCGTGCCACGGGCCCTCGCGTCTATATAGGCCCTCGCCAAGCGCGCGGTTGTTCGGATCGGGGCGGCAGCGGAACCGTGCGTCACCTCGGGCGGCAGCGCTGGATCTTGGGTGGGCAAGTCGGTGCACGAAGTTAGTCGAGGGGCGCTATCCGAATCCAAGTGGGGGCTGGAGGCGGGATCTATGCCGCTGGTTGTGAGGTATTTCGCCGACCCTGGAAGAGCGCAGCAAGAGACATCGTCAGCAGTAGGGCGGCGAGAAGTGCGTAGGCACCCGAAAACCCGTAGAACAAGGCCAACCTCACTCCGGTAAAGGGGTTTCCGGCAGCGAACTCACCAATCGAGGCGATGACCATGATCACGCCAGTCAGCGACAACAGGACGAGTCCGGTAGTCCGGCGCCACCCGGCGCCGATAGCGAGGAGAGAGCCCAGCACCAGGCCGATCACTGGCGGCAGTGGCGCAGACGTCCCGCTTCCGGTGATCACCACCTCCCAACCCACGAGGTCACCGGGCTGGGCGTTGGTGTCGAATTGACCGGGGATATCCAGGGTCGCCGCTACCACGGCCCCGACCACCGTGAGAATCAGCAGCGCAATCGCGGCCGAGACAGCCTTTTTCTCCACTGGTGATTCCCTCCGAGGATCCGGCCCGAACGACGTGGAGTATATAAACAGTCAGGACTAGGCCGTTCGGGGGAGGTGCCATGTGATCTGCTAGGCACGTTGGATTGGTGCCTGATTCACTGAGAGCGGACGACCGGATTCGAACCGGCGACCCTCACCTTGGCAAGGTGATGCTCTACCAACTGAGCCACGTCCGCGGAAAGCCCATCGTATCAGTCCTCGAAGACGGAGGCCAAGACTTATGTGGTCAGCTGCCCCCGGTCGAGCCGAACCCTCCGGTCCCCCGCTCAGATTCGGGGAGGGTCTCCACCTCCTCGTAGGTGCAATGCGGAACCGGCAGGATCACCAGCTGGGCGATCCGGTCCCCACGCTCGATGTTCATCTCCTGGTCGTCGAGATTGATGGCTATCACCTTGATCTCACCCCGGTAGCCGGAGTCGATCAGCCCGGGCGAGTTGAGAACCCCCAGACCTTTTTTGATTGCCATTCCGGACCTCGGCTGCACGAAACCGGCGAAGCCCTGGGGAATGGCAAGCGCAATCCCGGTCGAGATCAGGGCCCTCTCCCCCGGCTTGAGGGTGGCCGGCTGGGTGGCTCGCAGGTCAACACCGGCGTCGCCCTCCCGGGCGGGCTGCAGAGGCGGCACATCGGGGTCCAGCCGGACGACCCGGACCCGGACCTCGCTCAAATCGACGGGGTGGCCGGGCGTTCCTTGGGCGGGATCTTCTTTTGGAGCAGGCCCAGCTCCTTCTCGAAGTCGTTCAGCTCCTGGAAGTCCTTGTACACACTGGCGAACCGCAGGTAGGCAACGTCGTCAAGCACCCGCAGCCGCTCCAGGATCTGCAGCCCCAGGTCGGCGCTCATCACCACGCTGCTGCCCTCCTCCTTGACCGTCTCGACGACGTCCTCGGCCAGCTTGTCCAAATCCTCGGCCGAGACAGGACGGTTCTTGCACGCCTTACGAACGCCGGAAATGAGCTTTTCCTTGTCGAATGCCTCCCGCTGACCCGAGCGCTTCTGGACAAGCAGGGGTATCTCTTCGATACGCTCATAGGTGGTGTAACGCTGCCCGCAGCTTTCGCACTGACGGCGTCGCCGGATGGCCCGGCCTTCCTCGGCCATCCGGGAATCGACGACATGATCTTCAGGATGGGAGCAGAATGGGCATCGCATGGATTTGGCACCAATAGTACGTTACGTGTAAAGAACAGCCCCATGAGTTAATAGATAAGGACGCTCTGAGGGAAAGGGTCACATAGTGACATCGTCGGACGACCGCTTGATGCATGGTGCCGATGAGTTGAATGCCCCCTGCCGGGGGCGCAAGTAATGAGGGGGCGATCGATTCCGCCCTCGTATTCCCCGCGCCATCCCAGCCGGCAGCTATTGGAGATCGCTTCCTGGCGGGTGGCAGCCGAGATGGTTCGCCGGTATCCCAAGATTCGAATCATCCAGACCCACCCCGGCGGCGGACAGAACGACTGCCTGACCCTGCTTTTGGATCCCGGCTTTCAGCCCTACCAGCGCCTAGAGCTAAACCGTCTGGGGGGTGTGCAGTACCACTTCCGCCGGCCGAATGGCTCGCTCACCTTCAAGAACTGGCCCGACTTTTGGGGAGAGTTCCTCAACGCCGCCGACCCCCGGGAGCCGATGCGCAAGCTGGCTGCTTTCGCCGGGCTGCCTCCGGTTGCCAAGCTCAAGCCGGCCACCAACGAGGTAACCGTCTACCGCTTCATAGCGGGATTTATGACCCACATTGCGTTCAACGCCTCGTTCGGTAAGTTCTTTTGGAACTGCGAGAACGGGTACCTGGACACCTCGGATGGCTTCGGTGGAGTCTGGGAGAGCCGCTTTGAGCTGTTCCCCGAAGCACTCGACCGGTTGAAGACTGTCAAGGAGTCCGACCCCTTCGGCGTCTCGGCCTACCGATTTTGGTTCCTGCTTTTGAACGACGACCCCAAAATCTGCGTGGAGACCAGCGGGACCGCTTGGGACCGCCACGGGATCGAGCACGACTTCGGCAAGCTCGCCCGGGACGACGAGCGCATCTGGCCGGTGATCTCTGAGGTCGCCGGCCACCTCCTTCCCTGAGGTCTTCCGCTGAGACGCCGGCCTTCTCTATGACTTTGGGATTCGGAATCCCGGCGACCGGGGATGCCCGGCGGGCAGGCGAGATTGCCGTGCGAGTTGAGCAGCTCGGTTACACCACCATCTGGACCAACGACACGCCTGCGGCCGACGGCCTGCTCACCGCCGCCCACATGGCCGACGCCACCGAGAAGATCCGAATCGGGATCGGCGTCGCAGCGGTGGACCGCCGCCCGCCCGAGGAGATAGCGGAATCGGTTCGCGAGCTCGAGCTGCCCCTGGACCGGCTGGTGCTCGGCGTGGGCGCCGGTTCATCGGCCGCTCCGCTGATCATCGTGCGCAAGGCGGTTGAGGAGCTTCGGGA
>DATLGP010000262.1:0-2259 GCA_035540395.1 Actinomycetota bacterium | reverse complement strand
GCTTTCAGGGGCGGGCTCGGGGTCCACTGGGTCATCCGGCGCCCTCCATTTTGGTCAGCTTCGCGTTCTGGGCCCATCGTTCTCCATGAGGACCGAGGTGGCGCCGCCTCCCCGGGTCAACATGGCCCTTCGGTTGATGAGCACCACTACTACGGCAGCGATCACGTAGACCAGCGTGTCCCAGGGCTGGGCGTCCGGCCACATTGGGTTGTTGACGTGAAAGTGGAACAGCGCCGCAACCAAGATGCTGCCCCGGGCGGAGTTGAACAACGGGGTCACGATGACCGACACGGCGAGGACGCCGATGACATAGGGGCCGAAGGACCACGAGCTCTGCGGCGTGCCGCTGAGAAGGAAGGCGGGTGCATGCCACAGTCCCCAGAACGCTCCGAGGATCAAGCCGGCCCAAAGCGGAGCAAACCGCCGCTGAAGAAGTGGCAAAGCTACCCCCCTCCACCCCAATTCCTCCACGGGACCGATGGCCAGGGCGATGGCCAGAGCCGGGAACAGCCCGTACCAGGGTGAGAAGGGGAAAGGATCCGAAAAGGTGCCCTTCAAGGCCGCCCCCGCGTAAACGATCGCCGGTATTCCCAGGATGAGGAACGCCCACCAAGGGGCCGGCATCCTCCAAAGAGTAAGGCGCTTGATGAAGCGGAGGAGTCCCGCCGCCCCGTAGCTGCGCCCGACCAGGAAGATGCCGGCGATCGCCGGCGAGTACACCACGAAGATGAACAGAGGATTCGTGTACCCGATCTCGCCGAAGACCCCCTCGGCCTGCTCCTGAAAGGCGATCGCAAGTCCCGCCACCCCCCAGCCGAGGACGAACGTTATCGAGAAGAAGGCAATGAGAGTTCTGACGGTCATTTCCTTACGAGGCTTTGCGCCTTCCGTTTGACTTCCGAGCGCGGGCGCCGCACCGAGTGCACCGGTCACTTCAAACCCGCCTTGCCACCGCGAAACCGTGTCGTCCCAGCGCAGGTTCCCAGGGCATCCATCATTCCAAGGTTCCCAGCGTTACCAGTAGGAGGCCCAGCCACATCCGTACCGGCTTGCATCGTGCGGCTCCTTTCCTTGTCGTCCCGCACACCGACTTTGCGGGAGGAAGCCTGTGCAAAGTAGGGCCAACAGTCCCTCTCAACAACGGACCTTTGGCCCTGGGGATCGGAGAGCCGGTGGAGGAAGCTCGTCGAGACGATTCCTAACAAAGTTGCCGGATTCGGAGACCTAAGGAGCGCATCGTGAGAACCAAATTGACCATTGTGGGCATCGTGACTGGATGCCTTGCTGTCGTTGCGGGGGTCTTCGTGGCAGCCGCTCGGTTGTTCGGATGGGTCGGCGTCGCCGTGTGCGGCGTTACCGCCGCCCTGAAGGTTGCCATCTACCGTCGATTTGTGCGGCCGTGGCACTCACGGTGGGGAGCCACCGATGAGGAGGTCGCCCGGGTCATGCCGGGGGACGAGATCATCCCTGAGGCGCATTCCACCACTCGGGCAATTTCGGTTGCCTGCTCCCCCGATCACCTCTGGAAGTGGGTGGTGCAGCTCGGGTACGGCCGCGGCGGCTGGTACAGCTACGACTGGATCGACAACGACGGTAAACCGAGCGCCGATCGCATCGACCCGGCCCTTCAGGACCTGAAGGTCGGCGAACGTATCGACATGTTGCCGGGATTCGGGCCAGTAGTCCGCGAACTGGTGCCCAACGACCACTTCGTGGCCGGGGACGTCGAGGGCGGCACCTGGTGCCTGGCCATCTATCCCGAGGCAGGAGGATCCCGGCTGGTTAGCCGCTGGCGCCAGAACTGGAAGGTGAACGGCATAGCTGCCCGGTTCTTCGTCTCCATCGCTGACCCCGGAGCCTTTCTCATGGAACAGAAGATGCTGCGCACCCTGCGCGACCGCGCCGGCAGCACCAACCCCCAGGCCGAATCCGGTATTGCTTCGCCCAAGGAGGTGGCATAGATGGCATCACAGCTTGTGCACCCGGTACGCGTTGAGGCCCGGCTGGACGAGAACCTGTCTCGCTGGCTGTGGCTGGTGAAATGGTTACTGGCAATTCCGCACTACGTCGTCCTGGCATTCCTCTGGCTGGCTTTTGTGATGACCAGTGTGGCTGCCTTCTTCGCAATTCTGTTCACCGGCCGCTACCCTCGGGCCATATTCGACTTCAACGTCGGAGTGCTCAGGTGGAACTGGCGTGTGGCGTACTACGCCTACGGAGCTCTGGCGACCGACCGCTACCCGCCGTTCACTCTGGCCG
>DATLGP010000261.1:0-1990 GCA_035540395.1 Actinomycetota bacterium | reverse complement strand
GGGGAGCGGGGACGACCCCCCGGCTTTCGAAGCCATGGGAGTCCCATTCGACGAGCGTGCGGGACTTCTCTCATCCCAGCTGCCCAGGTTGCTGGAGATCCTTCAGGGCGGCGACGCGGGAGCCGGGATGACCCTCTACCCGGCAGTGGCCGACGCCCTGGACAAGGTGGCGCTGGGAGCCCAGTCGGCGCGCGGGGCGGCTTGGGCTGCTTCGATGGGGATCGGCCTCCTGCAAGGACGGTCCGAACCCAACAGCTGGGATCCGACGATGTCCCAGGGCCGCGCCGCCGAAGCCTACCGGGCGGTTCATCCCGGCGGCCGGGTGGTGACCGCCCGCAATGCCTGGGTGGGCAGCTTGCAGGACCCCGAGCTTCTTGACGGTATCCGCCGCTACGACGAATTCATGAAGTCACGGGGGCGCCCGGGTATGCCCGAGGACACCGATGAGGCGATCCGCAAGATGAACATCTCGGCCGGCCCGGCGGACCGCCTCGCCCGAGAGTTGGCGGCGTCGGTTGCCTCGATCGCACCGGACGAGCTGGTGGTCACCGTGGACCCCGGCGGCCTGGAGGCCTCGGACCGGCTGAAGAGGCTGACGGCCCTGGCGGAGGCGTTTGGGCTGAGGAGATCGTAGTCATGGCGGTAGCGCCGCTGGCCCCCACCGAGGTCGACGAGCCCACCGGTTCGGAGGACTACAAGCCCGACCGGCCGTGGATTGTCATCGTGTGGAACGACCCGATCAACCTGATGTCGTACGTGACCATGGTGTTTCAAAAGCTGTTCGGCTACTCGCTGGAGAAGGCCACCAGGCTGATGCTCGACGTCCATCAAAAGGGCAGGGCGGTGGTCTCCAGCGGCCCTCGGGAAAAGGCCGAGTTCGACGTTGCCCGGCTCCATGCCCACGGCCTGTGGGCCACCATGCAGCACGATGTCTGACGAAGCCCCCGGGCTCTCCGAGCCGCATCCCCGGATCGCCCGTATCGCGCCGGGCCGGTTTGTCCTCAACCTGCCCCTGCCGGAGCGAATGCTCCTGCGGAGCCTGCTGCCGGAGTTGAAGCACCTGGTCGAGACCAGGGACCCCACTACCAGGCGGCTGTTTCCCACCGCCTACCACGACAACCCGGAGCTGGAGCAGGAATACCGAAGCCTCATGGGATCCGAGCTGGCGAACGGGCGGCTGGTTGCGGTTTCCACGGTCCTGGCCACGATCGACGAGCAGGAGCTGGCGCTGCCTGCGCTGGAGCGCTGGATGGACGTGATCAATAGCTTGCGCCTGGTGTTCGGCACCCGCCTGGAGGCCGGCGAAGACCCGCCGGTCCTCCAGCCCGAGGACCCGGACGCTTCGGCCTACGCCGTCTACGAGTACCTCGGCTGGCTGATGGATCAGGCGGTCCGGGCGATGAGCGAGGACCTGGCCGAGAGCTGACTCCCGGCGGCCGGCAACCTGGGCGGCCGGCGACAAAGTTGACACAATCACACTCAACTTTTACTATCGAATGCTGCTAAAGATCTGGAATATGTAATGGGAGCCGAGCGTTGACGCTCTCGAACGTGTAAAGCAAAGAAAGGAACTACGTATGCCAAAGGCAGTCGGAATTGACCTCGGGACGACTAACTCGGTTGTAAGCGTCCTCGAGGGCGGGGAGTCGGTGGTGATCCCCAACGCCGAGGGCCATCGGACCACGCCTTCGGTCGTCGCATTCACCAAGTCCGGCGAGATCCTCGTCGGGGAGGTGGCCAAGCGCCAGGCGATCACCAACCCGGACCGGACCATTCGCTCGGTGAAGCGTCACATGGGCACCAGCTGGAAAACCAAGGTAGACGGCAAGGACTGGAAGCCGCAGGAGGTTTCTGCCCAGATCCTCATGAAGCTGAAGAGGGACGCCGAGGCGTACCTGGGCGACAAGGTCACCCAGGCAGTCGTCACCGTTCCCGCCTATTTCGGCGATTCGCAGCGCCAGGCCACCAAGGAAGCCGGTGAGATCGCCGG
>DATLGP010000260.1:0-10463 GCA_035540395.1 Actinomycetota bacterium | reverse complement strand
CGCCCGCGCATATATTGCTGTCAATCGATTCAACTAGTGGTTTAGGGTAACTCTCAGTGAACCTTTGGTCGAGAGTCAAACTTCCCCCTCACCCGGAGGTGAAATAGTGGCAGCATCGCCGCAGAACTATCTCGCAGTAATCAAAGTCGTCGGCATCGGCGGCGGCGGGGTCAACGCCGTAAACCGCATGATTGATGCGGGTCTCAAGGGCGTCGAGTTCATCGCCGTCAACACCGACGCGCAGGCGTTGCTGATGTCGGACGCCGACGTGAAGCTGGACATCGGACGGGACCTCACCCGGGGTCTCGGCGCCGGCGCCGATCCCGAGCTAGGCCGTCAGGCCGCGGAAGCCCACCGCGACGAGATCGAAGAGGTGCTGAAAGGCGCCGACATGGTCTTCGTAACCGCAGGCAAGGGCGGCGGCACCGGAACCGGCGGAGCCCCCGTGGTAGCCGAGATCGCCAAGAGCCTCGGCGCACTGACCATCGGTGTGGTCACCAGGCCCTTTGCCTTTGAGGGCCGCCGGCGCAGTGTCAACGCCGAGCAGGGCATCATGAAGCTGAAGGAACGGCTGGACAGCCTCATCATCATTCCCAACGACCGCCTGCTCCAGGTCTGCGATGAGACCACGTCGGTCCTCGAGGCCTTCCGGATGGCGGACGAGGTGCTCCTGCAAGGTGTCCAGGGCATTACGAACCTGATCACCATCCCGGGCCTGATCAACCTCGACTTTGCAGATGTCAAGGCCATCATGTTGAACGCCGGCTCGTCGCTTATGGGTATAGGCAACGCCCGGGGCGAGGACCGAGCGGTCATGGCCGCTCAGAATGCAGTGTCGTCTCCGCTGCTGGAGGCTTCGATCGATGGGGCCCGTGGCGTGCTGATCAGCATCTCGGGCGGAAGCGACCTCGGGTTGTTCGAGGTCAACCAGGCAGCGAACATCATTGCCAAGTCGGCGCACCCGGACGCCAACATCATCTTCGGGGCGGTCATCGACGACCAACTCGGCGACGAGTTGCGACTCACGGTCATCGCCTCCGGTTTCGAGCGGTCGGAGTTCGCCGGTGGCGGAGGACGGGCGCCATCGGTCTCGACCCAGAGCTCGTACGGCGGACAGCTTCCCTCGGTCGGTGTGCCGATGCCTCAGCCGATCGGCAACTTTATGGCCGAGGACGACCTCGACGTCGAGTACGAGCTGGACCGGGAGCCGGTTATCAGCGACATCCGTGAACCGATGCCCCGCCGGAGCCGGGAGCCTGCATACAACGCTCCCCGGGAGCCGGCGGTAACCCATGTGTTCGACGCCGACACCGACGACGACGATGACGACCTGGACATTCCGAGCTTCCTCCGCAGGCGATAGCTGGATGCAGCTGGAGGTAGGCAGCAAACCCAGAAGAAGCGAGGAGTAGGTAACCAACTGCTAGAACCTCTCGAACGGGACGGCTTGCTGTTTCTTGTTCCCCCTCGAACCGCGGGCGTCGCGTTCACCACCCGTTCGGGGGGTTCGAGCAATGGCCCGTACTCCAGTCTGAACCTGGGTCCCGCAACTGCAGACGATCCGCAAAGGGTCCGGGCCAACCGACAACGGGTGGCCCGGGCCCTGGACGTCCCGGCGGAATGGGCGTATCTGAAACAGGTTCACGGAGCAGAGGTTGCAGAGGTGACGGTGCGGACAGGCGAGCAGGTGGGGCCGGGAGACGGTCTTTGGACCTCGGAGCCCGCAACCCCGCTGGCGGTCATGGCTGCCGATTGCCTGCCGGTCGCCCTGGTGGGCGGATCCTCGTCGGCCGTGGCTCACGCCGGTTGGCGGGGCCTGGCGGCGGGAGTACTGCAGGCGGCCGTTGCCGCCTTCGGCGACGCGGCTCCCCGCGCCTGGATCGGTCCGAGCATAGGGCCCTGTCATTATCAGGTGGGACCAGAGGTGGTAGAGGCGTTCCGGGCGGCCAACCCTGATACCCCGGCCTTCTGGCACGAGTACGGATCCCGGTTTCAGTTCGATCTCAGGGCCGCGGCGCGCTGGGTCCTGCGCCGGGCCGGCGCCCGGGTGGATGACTACGAGCCGCCGTGCACCTTCTGCGACGATCGGTTTTTCTCGTTCCGGCGCGACGGCGAGACCGGCCGGCACGCCGTGGTGGTCTGGCGGTGATGCTGGCTTTGAGCTCTCCACCAGGCGCCTCGGTGGCTTCGGTGCGTGCCGGGATCGACGAGGCTGCCGTCCGGTCCGGGCGCCGCCCGTCCGACGTGACGTTGGTAGCAGTTTCCAAAACGTTTCCCGTTGAGGCGATCAGGGAAGCGTACGAGGCGGGGCAAAAGGACTTCGGCGAAAACCGGGCCCAGGAATTGGCGGCCAAGCACGCCGAGCTGGGGCCGGAGGTGCGATGGCACTTTGTGGGACGGCTTCAGCGCAACAAGGTCCGGCAGGTGGTTGGAACCGGAGCGGTCGTTCACTCGGTCGACCGGCTGGAGCTTGCTCGGGAGATCAGCTTGCGCGCCGGCCACCCGGTTCGGGTGCTGCTGGAGGTCAACGTCTCGGGCGAAGCTCAAAAGGGCGGGGTGGAGCCGGGCGAGCTCGATCGCCTGACGGAAGGTGTCCTCGAGCTTCCCGGACTCGAGTTGGTCGGGCTCATGACGATGGCGCCCAGAGTGCCGTACCCAGAACTCACCAGGCCGTTCTTTCGGGAGCTGGCCCGGCTCAGGGAAGGGCTTGCGGCCAGATATTCCGCCAGTATCCACCACCTTTCAATGGGGATGAGCCAAGATTACCGAGTAGCAGTTGAAGAAGGCGCCACGCTGGTGCGCGTCGGAGAATCGATCTTTGGTCGGCGCAGCCCCCGGCAGGCACGGGAGGGGCAGGATCAATTAGGGGAGTCAGAAAGGTGAATTCCATGAGCGTCTGGAAGAAGACACTCCTGTACCTCGGTCTCGTCGAGGAGGACGAGATAGAGGGCCAGCTCGACCTCGTGGACGAGGCGCCTCAGCGCGCCCCCTCAACCATTCGCAAGATCAGCCGCGAGGAGCTTTCGTCGGTCCGCCCGCCCTCGGCGGCCATGCAGGCAGCCCAGGCGCCGCCGGCCCCCCGGGCTCTCGGCCAGATACACAAGGTTACGCCGGGAGCGTACGACGACGCCAAGGAGATCGGAGACAAGTTGAAGTCCTCGGTGCCCGTCATAATGAATCTTCAGGGCGTGGAGGACGATACGTTCAAGCGCCTGACCGCCTTTGCTTCCGGGCTGGCTTACGGGCTAGGCGGTGACGTGCAACGGCTGGGGCCTCGTATGTACCTGATCACCCCCGCCAACGTAGAGGTGTCGGCGGAGGACAGACAGCGCCTGAAGCGGGGCCTGTTCAATGAGTTTTGATGTTTGGAGTGAGTAGATTTGATCTTGTTGCGAGACATTCTCCTCAATACGCTGCAAATCTACGGCTGGATTCTCATCGGCCGCGTGATCCTTTCCTTTATCCCCCTGTTCAAGCCGGGATGGTCTCCGCCGCAGTCTCTCTCGCCGTTGGTGGACTTGATCTACGGGCTGACCGAACCGCCGCTGCAGCTGCTTCGGCGGGTGATTCCCCAGCCGATGGGCTTTCCGTTCGACATCTCCTTCATCGTCCTGTTCGTGATCGTGAGAATGATCCTGCCCGTGGTGATTTACGCCGGCTTCGGCGGCGTTTAAGGAGGCCTCTATGACACTGACGCCCCGTGAAATTCAGGAGAAGCAATTTCACGACGCCTTCAGGGGCTACAACCACGAAGAGGTGGATCTGTTCATCGACCAGGTCGCCGAGGCCTACGAAACCATCTTCAAGGAGAACCAGGCCTTCAACCGCCGTCTGGCCGAACTCCAGGAGAAGCTGAAGAGCGCGCCGGAGAGCCCTGCCGCGGCGGCTCCCCCGTCCCCGCCCGCCGTCCGGTCGGAATCCGAGGACATGCTGAAGCGGATGCTGGTCACTGCCCAGGAAACCGCGGATAAAGCGGTGGCCAACGCCCGGGCCAAGGCTCAGATGCTGGTGGACGAGGCCGAGATAAAGGCCCGCCGCATCGAGGAGCAGGCGGACTCGGTCAGCTCGACCACGCTTCAGGATGCGCAGCGCCGAGCCCGCGACATGATTCAGACGGCGCAGCAGGAGGAGGCGGAACTGAGGGACCGGATCGAAGGCATGAAGAGCTTCGAGAGGGACTTCCGCATGCGACTGTCCGCGTTCATCCGCTCGCAGCTGGAACTTTTGGAGGCCAAGCCCATGGTCTCCCCGGGCTCCACGAGCCCGGTGGCGTCGCCGTTCTTCGATCGGTCGAAGCTGCTCAGCGAGACCATCGAAAAGTTCGGCGACTACGGCCTGCCAAAGGCCGAGATCCCGTCCCGGCAATCCCAGCCGGAACGTGAGTTGGCCCCCGCCTCTCCGCCGCCCCCGGTGGAGCCGGCCGCCGAGCAGCCCGGGCCGCGCACTGAAAGATCGGAGCCCGACTGGCTGTCGGGCATGGAGCAGTCTGCGGATCCGGTACGCGAGCCGGAGGTTTCAGACGAGCCGCCCAGCTGGTCGGCGGAGCCGGAGGCCGTTGAGCCAAAACCGGAGCCCGATTCCACTCCCGAGGGCGTGAGCGTGGGAGCGGTAACCGCTTCCGAGGACAAGGACCGCTCGGTCAAGAAGTCCTCCTCGTCCGACACCAAGTCCATCCACGAGTTGTTCTGGGGGGAGGACTAGCCTCCACCTGTCTGCACTGTAAGAAAAGTCGGGCCAAGTGCCGGGCCTGGCTATTAGACTTGCCATTGAAGCTCGCTCAGCGACGGAAGGACTGACGTTTGTTCAAGGCTTCGATTGCGCTGGTGCTCGTCGCCTTCGCCGCACTGGCGTACGGCTGGATAGCCGGCAACGACACCATTCTCTACGGGTCCATCGGTGCCAGCGCCCTTGCCGGCCTTGCCCTTCTTGCCTCGCAAAGGAGGGACCGAAAAGCCCGCCCGGCCACTGCCGTTGATCCCGAACGCGAGGAGCGGCCGGAGCGACCGCGCCGAGAACCGAGGGGTCGTGCCGCACTCGGCGAGGACTCTCCCGGGCAGCGACGCGCCGCCGGCCGCCTTGATTCGGCCGACGTGACCCGCCAGCTCGACATCTCCGACGACGATGACGACGACCAGGAGCTCGAGCGGCCGCGGGCGGTTAGAAAGGTCGTATCGCCGCCGGCCGGCCGGCCCCGTGGCACCAGAGCGCCTAAGGGGGCTGCCTGGGCCACGGAGGACGATCTGGACGCCGAACTCGAAGAGGAGGACTACGACATCGACCAGGCCTCGCGCGGCTCCGGCTTCCAGGAGGAGGCCGATGACGAGGAAGCCGGCGAACCGGCGGCCCGCACCGGCCAGGTTGCGGCGGCCGACGACTTCCGCAGCCGGCTGGCAGCGGTGCTCGGCCCGGCCGAGGCCCAGGAAGAAGCTGCTCCGGCGCCGAGGCCGAAGCCCGCCCGGGCTCGCCGGACGGCTCCCGCAGCAACGCCCGAAGCCGAGACCCCCAAGCCCCGGCGCGGCCGCAAGAAGGCAGCCGCGCCGCCCGAGACCGAAACCGAGGGCGGTGCAACCGAGCCCGAGCCGGACTGGGTCAGGATCGACGACGTCCCCCGGATTTCCCGAGCCACCCAGCCCGGTGGCGGTTTCGCGCGGCCCGACGCTCCTCAGGGCCTCACCCCCTACCGTCCCCGGCGGCCCGCGGTCTCCCCGGAATCCTCCGGTGAAGGCGCCGCCAAGGCTCCCGCCGCCCGCCGGAAGAGCAACCCGGCCGACAAGGCCGGTGCCACCAAGCCGCGCTCTACGGCGGCGAAGCGTTCCACGGCAGCCGGCAAGCCGGCGGCGGCCGGCGACGAGGCAGCCCCCAAGCGCTCCACTTCAAGCAAGTCGGCCGTCACCAGCGTCTCCGGAACCACCAAGCCACGGACCAGGACCCCCAAGGACCGGGACCCGGATGCGCCGCCGCCCAGGCGAGGACGACCCCCCAAGCCCAAGCCCTAGCTGCAGTCGAGCACACAGGTATCTTGGTAGGCGACAACGCGGGTAGGCTTCTTGGCGTGCATCAGCCCGACTCCCAGGCGGCCCGCGCCCTGTCCGCCGACGATCTCCACTCCTTTCATTCGGGGTCCCATTCCCAACTTCAACTAATGCTGGGCGCCCACCTGACGCAGGAGGGCGGAGAGCCGGGTGCTCGCTTCGCGGTCTGGGCACCGAACGCCTCCTACGTGACCGTTTTCGGCGACTTCAACGGCTGGGACAAGCGAGCGAACCAGCTCAGGCTGCACACCGGCTCGGGGATCTGGGAGGCGTTCGTTCCCGGGGTTCGCCGGGGCGAGCGTTACAAGTACCACATAGAGGCTCCGTTCGACGGGTTCGAGGTCGACAAGGCGGACCCGTTCGCCACCCATACCGAGACCCCACCCGCTTCCGCCTCGGTGGTATGGGACCTCGAGTACCAGTGGGGGGACGCGCAGTGGATGGCCGAGCGGCGTGAGGCAAACGGGCTGGGCGCACCGATGGCGATCTACGAGCTGCACCTGGGCTCGTGGATGCGTCCGCCGGACGACGGCGCACACCACCTGAACTACCGGGAAATTGCCCCCAAGCTGGCAGAGTATGTGACCAGGATGGGGTTCACGCATGTCGAGTTCCTCCCGGTCATGGAGCATCCGCTCTATGCGTCGTGGGGCTACCAGACCACCGGCTACTTTGCGCCCACCAGCCGGTACGGGACCCCCCAGGACTTCATGTTTTTGATCGATCACCTCCACCAGCGGGGGATCGGGGTGATCCTGGACTGGGTTCCCTCGCACTTCCCGACCGACGAGCACGGCCTCGGACACTTCGACGGTACCAACCTCTACGAGCACGAGGACCCGCGGCCCGGCTTCTACCCGGACTGGACCAGCTACATCTTCAACTACGCCAGAAGCGAGGTCTGCAGCTTCCTGCTGTCCAGCGCGATGCACTGGCTGACCACCTATCACGCCGACGCGCTGCGAGTCGACGGGGTGGCGTCAATGCTGTATCTGGACCATCCGGCCGCGCCGGGGACCCCGGAGACCGGTGTCCCGCAAGGCCGTGAGAACGTCATGGGAACCGCATTCGTGCGCGGGCTGAACGATCGGGTCTATGCGCAGCTGCCGGACGTGCAAATGATTGCCGAGGAATCCACCGACTGGCCGATGGCGTCGCAACCCACGGTCCAGGGCGGTCTGGGGTTCGGCCTGAAATGGGACCTCGGCTGGGCGCGGGACACCTTGCAGTACCTCAAGCTGGATCCGGCGCACCGCAAATACCATCACAGCGAACTGACTTTCCGGATGCTGCACGCTTTCTCTGAGCACTTTGTCATGCCGCTGTCGCACGACGAGGTGGTCCACGGAAAGGGGTCGCTTTTGGGTAGGATGCCGGGCGACGAGTGGCGGCGGTTCGCCAACCTGCGGTTGCTTTACGGGTATCTGTACGGCCAGCCCGGAAAAAAGCTGCTGTTCATGGGTGGAGAGTTCGGCCAGGCTTCGGAATGGCACCACGAGGCGGGCCTGGAGTGGCATTTGCTGCAGCACTCGCTTCACTCCGGCATCTCGCAGTGGGTCACCGATCTCAACCGGTTGTACCGTCATGAGCCGGCGCTTCATGAGCTGGACTGCGCACCGGCCGGATTCGAATGGATCGCCGCCGACGACTGGGAGGCGAGTGTGATCAGTTTCCTGCGCAAGGCGCCCTCGGGCCGGGGAACCTACCTGCTGGTCTACAACTTCACCCCGACCCCGCGCTATGGCTACCGGATCGGAGTGCCATCGGGAGGCACGTGGACGGAGATGGCCAACAGTGACTCCGAGTACTACGGCGGCAGCGGCCTGGGCAACCTGGGACTCGTCGAGGCGCACGCCGCCCCGGCTCACGGCAGGGACTGGTCGGTGGACCTGACCCTTCCCCCCCTCGGCTGCCTGTTTCTCAAGAGCAGCGCCTAGCTCGTGCGGAACAAAAGGATCGGTCGCTGATGCGCGTCTGGCCCGGCCGGCCCGCTCCCATGGGGGCCACCTGGGACGGCAGGGGGGTCAACTTCGCCCTGTTTTCCGAGCACGCCACTGCGGTCTATCTGTGCCTGTTCGAAGGAGACGACCCCTACCACGAGTCGCATCGCATCCTGCTGCCCGAGCGAACCGCGGACGTCTGGCACGGCTACCTGCCCGACGTCCGTCCCGGCCGGCTCTACGGCTACCGGGTCGAAGGCCCGATCAACGAGGATCAGGGGCACCTGTTCAACCCGGCCAAGCTGCTGATCGACCCCTACGCCCGGGCGCTTGCCGGGCAGGTTCGCTGGGACGACTCGCTGTTTCCGGCCGAGGCGGACCTGGATAGCCTGGGGGCCGTCCCTCCGTGCGTAGTAGTGGACGACGCCTTCACCTGGGGCGACGACAGTTCCCCCAGGACCCCGTGGAACCGCACGGTGATCTACGAGTGCCATGTGAAGGGCATGACCCAGCTGCACCCGGGAGTCCCCAGCCAGCATCGGGGCACCTACCTGGGGATGGCGTCGGATGCGATCCTGGAGCACCTGACTTCGCTGGGGGTGACGGCGGTGGAACTGCTGCCGGTCCACCATTTCTTCGACGAGCGCCACCTGTTCGAACTGGGGCTTAAGCAGTATTGGGGATACAACTCGGTGGCCTTCTTCGCCCCGGAGGGCTCGTACGCCACCGGCAGCCGGGGGGAGCAGGTCTCCGAATTCCGCACCATGGTCAAGGGACTGCACTCGGCGGGCATCGAGGTGATCCTGGACGTGGTCTACAACCACACCGGGGAGGCCAACCAGTTCGGGCCGGTCCTCAGCTTCAAGGGGATCGACAAGACCAACTACTACCACCTGCAGCCCGACAACGCCCGGCATTTCATGGACTTCACGGGGACCGGTAACTCGCTGAAGATGGTGCACCCCCGGTCGCTGCAGATGGTGGTGGACAGCCTGCGCTACTGGGTCACCGAGATGCACGTTGACGGGTTCCGGTTCGACCTGGCGCCGGTGCTCGGCCGGGACCACATCTCGTTCGACGGTATGGCGCCCTTCTTCAAGGTGCTCTCCCAGGACCCGGTGCTCTCCCACGTCAAGCTGATATCCGAGCCCTGGGACCTCGGTCACGGCGGCTACCAGTTGGGTAATTTCCCGCCGGGCTGGGCCGAGTGGAACGACCAGTACCGCAACTGCATCCGCCGGTTCTGGCGGGGCGACGACGGCCAGGTCCCCGAGCTGGCCTCCCGGCTGGCCGGCTCCTCCGACATCTTCGAACGCAGCGGGCGGGGGACCGAGGCGAGCGTCAACTTCGTCACCGTCCACGACGGCTTCACCCTGCAGGACCTGGTCAGCTACACCGAGAAGCGCAACCTGGACAACGGCGAGGATAACCGGGACGGGACCAACGACAACCTCAGCTCGAACTGGGGCGAGGAGGGACCCTCCTCCACCCCGAGGATCGTCGAGATGCGCGAGCGGATGAAGCGCAACTTCCTGGCAACCCTGGTCTTCTCCCAGGGAGTCCGTCTGATGCTGGGGGGCGACGAGATGGGCCGCACCCAGGGCGGCAACAACAACGCCTACTGCCAGGACAACGACATCAGCTGGTTGAACTGGAACCTGGCACCCGCCGAGCAGGAGCAGCTGGAGTTCACCCGAAAGATCCTCCAGATCTACCGAGATCACCCGGGGCTGAGAAGGAGGCGGTTCTTCTCGAACATGCGGGCGCCCGGGAAAGCCGAGAAGGACCTGACCTGGCTGCGTCCCGACGGGGCGGAGATGACCACCGAAGACTGGCGGAACCCGCACAACCACGTGCTGGGAATGCTGATCCCGGCATACGCCGCCGACGAGGTGGACTCACGCGGCCGGCAGGCCGAAGGGCAGACCCTGTTGCTACTGCTGAACGGAGGCAACCGGGCCCGGCACTTTGCCCTGCCCGAGGTTTCAGAGGCCGGCACCTGGGTGGATCTGTTGAACACCGCCAAGCCGGAGAGCCAGCTGAAACGGCGAAGCGGGCTGAACCTGGCGGCGCACTCGCTGATTCTTCTGGTGCACCGGACGGCGTAGCAAGCCCTGATCGACGCCCGGACGCGGCGCCGGCGGGAGCACATCAACCTGCGGGGTCTGGAGTCCCTTTTGGTGCGGGCGGCCTGAGCGCCCGGTCGGAGATCGCCTCGACCACCCGGCGCACCGAATTCGATTCCATTACCTGTTCGAGAGTTTTCGGCAGGGGGAGGCTCCAATTCGGCCAGCCCTGGCTTACCCCGGGCATGTTCGGCCGGTCGGGCGCCGCCAGCGCGTCCTCCAGGGTTGCCATTACGATGCGGGCGCGGCAGCCGGCGAGCCGGCGGTGCACTGCGGGGATGACCTCTGCCGGCGGCGCATCGACCGGCAATCCCGCCGCATTCGTCAGCCGGTCGCCCATCTCCTTCGCTCCTTGCTCGTTAACC
>DATLGP010000259.1:0-3609 GCA_035540395.1 Actinomycetota bacterium | reverse complement strand
CGACCATCTGGCGGAAGTTCATGGCCGGCGCGCTGGAGGGGACGAAGGGAACCTCCTTCCACAAGCCAAAGCTGGGCGGCGAGATAGTCAGGCCCAAGCGATACGTGCCCGAGGCCACGCTGGCCAGCTCGGATCGGCCGTCGGTCGTCAACAATTCGACCTCCTCGGGCACGTATCGCTTGGGCCTGACTATCTCGCCGCCCAGCTTGGGCTTGTGGAAGGAGGTTCCCTTCGTCCCCTCCAGCGCGCCGGCCATGAACTTCCGCCAGATGGTCGCAGGGAACGAGCCTCCGGTCACCTGCCGGCCCCGAACCCGCTGCATCTCCGGGATGGTGCCGTCGGGCAGCGGAGCGTAGCCCATCCAAACCACGGCGGTCAGCTCGGGCGTGTACCCGGCAAACCAGGCGTTCGCGAAGTTCTGGGTGGTCCCGGTCTTTCCGGCAGCCGGACGTCCGATGCGGGCCGCGGTTCCGGTCCCGGACTGGATGTTGCGTTCCAGCACGTAGTTGACCGTGTCGGCGACGTTGGCATCCAGCTTCTTCTCCAGGTTCGGGTGGACCTCGGCAATGACGTTGCCGTTGGGATGGGTGATCTTGGTGATCACCAGCGTCTCGGGACGCTGACCCCGCTGAGCGAACGTGGTGTAGGCACGGGCCATCTCCAATGGGGTGACATCCGAGGTTCCCAGGGCCAGGGCGCATCCGGCGTCGTACTCGGGAATGTGGATACCGGTACGGTCCGCCATTTCCATGAAGTTGGTGGGGGTCACCACGTCGTCCATCATCTGGGCATAAATCGTGTTGACCGAGCTGATGGTAGCCGCGGTGAGGTCCATCGCGCCGTAGCTGGCGTTGCCGTAGTTGGACACCTCCCACGGCTTGCCGTCGGCGTTGCGACAGGTGGGACTGGTGAGCTGGATGGGCGAGCTTCCGGAGAAGGTGGATGCCAGGGACTTGCCCTGATCCAGGAAGGCAGCCAGAGCGAAGGGCTTGAAGGCAGACCCCGCCTGGCGCCCTCCCCCCGTGGCGTTGACATCGGCGGCAAAGTTGAACCCGCGGATCCGGTCGATGCTGTCCACCTCGCGCCCGCCGACCATTGCCCGGACCCGGCCTTCCGGATCCATTGCTACCAGCGCAACCTCGGGATCGTCCGGGCTGTCCAGCGTGCTGCGCACTGCTTCCTCGGCGGCATCCTGTGCCCGTAGGTCCAGCGTGGTGTGAATACGCAGGCCTCCCGCCAGGATCTGCTCGTCGGTCAGGTCGAAGTCCCGCTTTAGGATTCGTCTGACGTATTCCACGAAGTACCCGGCCCGTGGTGAGTCGACCTCGATGGTCATTCCCGGTTTGAACTGGGCGATAAGGTCCTCGCTCATCCCCGCCTCGGCTTCAGCCGGTCCTAGATAGTTGCCCTCCCGCATACCGGTCAGCACGGTGTCGCGCAGCTCCACCGCACCCTCGGGGTTCCGGTCGATCTGGTACCGCTCGGGGGAGCGAATAGTGCCGGCGAGGTAGCTGGCCTGGCCGGGAGTGAGCTCGGCCGCCGAAACCTTGAAGTACGTCCTGGCGGCGGCCTCCGCTCCGTAGGCGCCCCGGCCGAAGTACACCGTGTTCAGGTACCGCTCGAGGATCTGCTGCTTGGACATGTGCCGTTCGAGCTGCATGGCCCAGAAAGCTTCCTTGACCTTACGCAGGTAGGTGCGATCCTTGCCGATGCTCTGGATGGTGTTTCGGGCCAGCTGCTGGGTGATGGTGGAGCCGCCCTGCTGGATACCGCCACTCTTGAAGTTGGCGCGGGCGGCCCGGATCATAGCTTTGACGCTTATGCCCTTGTGGTTGTAGAACTCCCGGTCCTCGGTTGAGATCAGTGCCACCTGCAGGTGGGGGGCAATCCGGTCGAGGGGAACGATCGTCCGGTTCTCCTCGCCGTGCAGGGTCGCTATAGTCTGGCCGTCGTGGGCCAGGATCTTCGAGGACTCGGCCGGCTTGAGCATCTCGGGGAGCGGCACCGTCGCCATGCGGTGGATCGAGTAGATGGCACCGATCGCGACAAATGCCCCAATGAGCATCCACGGCCACTTGGCCGTAACTGCCGAAAGTGCCTTCTTGAGTCGCATGTTGAAGTGAATTGAGCCGTTCATGGCCATATTAGTCGAGTCGTACCCTTGCCCCTAACCGGGGAAACAAAGCGAAAACCACGCAGTGAACCCAGCTGAAACCATCGACGAGAAGCGGTTGGACCGGTCGGGTCTTCGCCGCAGATTGCGCCTTTGGAGGCGGGACGCACCGTCGCCCGGGGTTCTCGAGCAGATGGGAGGTCTACAGGCCCAGTATGCCCCTTCTTCGGACAAAGGCCTGTGGTCGAGAGTGTCCGGGATGAAACGCGAGGAGCTCGACCGGGCGTGGACGGCCGGATCGCGGTCCGGTTGGGTACATCGGCCCGGTTAACCGGCCGCCTCCCGGAGCGCCGGTCCGGGGGCGGATCAACCGCAAGCGTTCGCGATTTAGGGCGAATGCCGCGTATGGGGGATCATTGGGTGATGGAGAACCTGATGGGCAGTCTGCTTGTGGCCAATGGGTCGCTACTGGACCCCAACTTTCGCAGGACGGTTGTCGTGGTAACCGAACATAGCGACGAGGGGGCGGTGGGGTTGATCCTCAACCGGCCGGCGCAGGTAACCGTTGCCGAAGCCACGCCCCTGCTGGCGTCGCTGGTGGAGCCCGGTTCCCCGATTTTCGTGGGTGGTCCGGTACAGCCGGAGGCGGCTGTCGTCCTCGCGGACTTCGAGAGGTTCGGGGACTCGGGCCGGATAGTCGTTGGCTCCATCGGCCTGCTGGCGACCTACAGCGAAGACGCCGAACCCGCGATCAAGCGTGCCCGGGTCTTCGCGGGATACGCCGGCTGGGGACCCGGGCAGCTGGAGGCCGAGACCGACGAGGACGCATGGATCATCGAGGATGCCTATCCCGACGACATCTTCACCGCCGAGCCCAACCGGCTGTGGAGCTCGGTTCTGGCCCGCAAGGGCGGCAGCTACAAGCTGCTGGCTCTCATGCCGGAGGACCCCTCCACCAACTGATCCTGCTTTCGAGCCGGCTCGGCGGCCGCCGCACTAGCTTGCCGTTTCCAGCTGCTCGGTCAGTTCCAGCCAGCGGGTCTCCAGGTCGCTGAGCCTGTCCTGCAGCTCTTTCAGTTCTTCGACATGGGTTTGGAGACCGAGATAGTCGCTCTGGTCGTGCGCGGCGATCCTTTCGTTGACCTCGGCGATCTGAGCGGGGATCTTCTCCAGCTTGCGTTCGATCGACGCGATCTGCTTGCGGGTCTCGCGGGCCGTTTGCACGCTGGGGCTGCGGCCCGGGACCCGGGCCGGGGCGGGGGGGCCGGTGCTTGTCTCGCGCAGCACGCGAAGGTACTGGTCGATGCCTCCCGGCATGTGCCGCAGGCGGCCGTCGAGGATCGCGTACTGCTGGTCCGTCACTCGTTCCATCAGGTAACGGTCGTGGGAGACCACCAGCAGGGTGCCGGGCCAGGAGTCCAGCAGGTCCTCCACCGCCGCGAGCATCTCGGTGTCCAGGTCGTTGGAGGGCTCGTCGAGGACCAGCACGTTGGGCT
>DATLGP010000258.1:0-4437 GCA_035540395.1 Actinomycetota bacterium | reverse complement strand
ACAGCTCCTCCACCTCCAGCAGCTCGACCCCGCCCCCGTGCGACTTCAGGTATGGCCGGGCGGCGTCCAGCGCCTCCTCCGCCCGCACCCGCACGTCTACGGGGTGGGCATCGTGCAGGACCAGCAGATGGCCGACCAGCTGGTCCTGCACCAGGCCGGGCGCCGGGGTTCCGTCGGGACTCCGGCTGAGGTCGGCGATCCGTCGGATTCCCTCGCCGTAGATTTCCAACAGCAGCTCGACTGCGGTCAGTGCCTGGTCCCGCAGGCCAGGATCCGGGATCGTCTCCAGCCCGGCCAGCACCTCGTCGAGCCGCCCGAAGGCGTCCTGGATCTGCCGGTCGGTAAGCCTGGCAGGGCCGGGGACCTCGGTGGTGCTCAAGACAATGCCCCGAACATCGGCGAGTGGGTCTGGCTCACTACCTTGCCCGGCCCGGTGTACATGTGCACCCCACAGGGCAGGCACGGGTCGAAGCTGCGCACCGCCCGCATGATGTCCACGCCCTTGAAGTTGTCCGGCCCGTTCTCCTCAAAGATCGGCATGTCCTGCACCGCGTCCTCGTACGGGCCCGGCGTGCCGTAACTGTCGCGCGGGCTGGCGTTCCACGGGGTCGGGGGGTACGGGTGGTAGTTGGCGATCTTGCCGTCCCGGATCACCAGGTGGTGGCTGAGCACCCCGCGTACTGCTTCGTGAAATCCGACGCCGATTGCCTCGTCGGGAACCTCGAAGTCCTGGAACACCTTGGTGCGCCCGGCGCGGATCTCCTCCAGCCCCTTGTCGAGGAAGTGCATTGCCATTCCGGCGGCGTAGGCCACGAAGTAGATCCGGGCCCGGTCCCGCTCGATCGCGTTGGACCACTTCGGAATCTTCCACTCCAGGTTCGTCTCGGGCGTGTTGGGGGTCTTGGGAAGGGTGATCTTCACGCTCGTTCCGGTTGCCTTTACGAAGGGAGTGTCCACCAGGCCCGACAGCGCGGTGCTCCACAGCCGGGCAATCGCGCCGCCACCGGTGTCCAGCGCCAGGTGATCCTCCGAGCGCTTGTCGTACCACCGGGGGCTCATCACCCAGCTGTAGTTGCCGTCGAAGTCCCGCTTCTGCGGCTTGGGCAGAGTCGTCTGGTTCCAGGGGTGGCGCCGGTCGATCGGGTTGCCCAGGGGGTCCCGTTTCACGAACATCGTCTCGTCCTCCCAATCGTCGTAGAACGAGCTGCCGAGCAGGATCCGCATACCGACGTTGATGTCGACCAGGCTGTTGGTGACCAGCTCCCCGTCGACGATGATTCCCGGCGTGACGTACATCGCGCGGCCCCATTCGGCCATCGTCTCGTAGCGGTAGTCGCAAACGGTGGGATCCTGGAACGCGCCCCAGCAGCCGAGCAGGATCCTGCGACGGCCCACCTCCTCGTACCCCGGAAGGGCCTCATAGAAGAAGTTGAAGATGTCGTCGTTCACGGCCACCGCCCGCTTGATGAAGTCCAGGCAACGCAGCAGGCGGACGAGGTAGTCGGTGAACAGCTGCGGCGTCGGCACGGTCCCCACGCCTCCCGGATACAGCGTGGACGGGTGGACGTGGCGGCCCTCCATCAGGCAGAACATCTCGCGGGTGAGACGGCTCATCACCAGCGCCTCTTTGTAGATCTCCCCCTCGAACGGGTTGTAGGCGCGCATGATGTCCGCAATCGTCCGCATGCCGTGGATGTCGGACTGGGGGGCCGGGGTATTCTCCGCCTTGGCCAGCACTCCGGGGTTGGTCTGCTTGACCATGGCTTCGCAGAAGTCGGCGAACACCAGGTTGTCCTGGAAGATCGTGTGGTCGAACAGGTACTCCGCTGCTTCGCCCAGATTGACGATCCAATCGGCAAGCACCGGGCTCTTGATGCCGTAGGCCATGTTTTGGGCGTACACCGAGCAGGTGGCGTGGTTGTCGCCGCAGATGCCGCAGATCCGGCTGGTGATGAAATGGGAGTCCCGGGGGTCCTTGCCCTTCATGAACACGCTGTAGCCCCGGAACATCGACGAGGTGCTCTGGCATTGCTTGACGACCCGGTTTTCGAAGTCGATCTTGGTGTAGATCCCGAGATTGCCGATGATGCGGGTGATGGGATCCCACGACATCTCTACGAGGTTGCCCACATCCTGGTTGACGGTCTCGATCTTGGTGGCCAAATTGGGTCTCCCTTCTAGCGGTTCACCAAACGGGGTTCGTAGCGGCCGGTACTGCCGCTTTTGGCGGTCTTAACGGTTCAGGAAGCGCGGGTCGTAGCCGCTGGTCAGCTCGGGACCCCTGTGGCGCCATTTCGGTTCTTTGTTGAGGGTTCGGTTGGTGATTCCCCGCAGCCGCCGGATCACCCCCCCGTAGGGTCGAAGAACGGTGGAGGACAGGGTGCCGCCGGGCGGCTCGTCCATGAACGGCATGAATTTGTCCGGAAAGCCGGGCATGGTACAGCCGATGCAGATTCCGCCGACGTTGGGGCAGCCTCCTATACCGTCCATCCAGCCCCGTTTGGGGACGTTGCAGTTGACCACCGGCCCCCAGCAGCCGGTCTTGACCAGGCATTTGGGAGAGTTGTAGTCCAGGGCGAAGTCCCCCTGCTCGTAATAGCCCGCCCGGTCGCATCCCTCGTGGACCGTCTTGCCGAATAGCCAGGTGGGCCGCAGCTGGTCGTCCAGGGGAATGGTGGGCGACAGCCCGGCCGCCTGGTAGAGAAGCCACAAAAGGGTTTCCATGAAATTGTCGGGCTGAACCGGGCACCCGGGAACGTTGACTATCGGCAGCCCGCCGGCGGAGCGGAAGTCCCATCCCAGGTAGTCGGCCAGTCCCATGCACCCGGTTGGGTTGCCGGCCATGGCGTGAATGCCACCGTAGGTGGCGCAGGTGCCGATGGCCACCACCGCCCAGGCCCGGGGAGCCAGACGGTCTATCCACTCGGGGAATGGGATGGGATCGCCCGTAACGGGGTCGTTGCCCATGCCGGACCAGTAGCCCTCGCCGCTCAACTCCTCGTTGGGTATGGACCCCTCGACCACCAGGACGAACGGATCGAGCTCTCCCCGGGCACCGGCGTGAAAGGCCTCCATGAATTCGTCACCGGTCTCCATGGCCAGGACCTTGTTATGCAGGTGAACCTTGGGTAACCCGGGGACGGCACCGAGAACCACGTCCTCGATGCTGGGCAGGTTGGCCGCGGTGATCGATACCGAATCACCGTCACAGCTCATGCCCTCGGATGTCCAGAGAATATGGACCTCGTCTGCCATGCCCGCCTCCCTTCATCGTTTGTCAGACGTCGTGGGGGCTAAGAAGGCTATGTTTGGTCACGGCCCGAAGGCTTAAACCAAAATGTCGGCTAGCCGACAAATCTGCCACAGAAAAAGCCCCCGAGACGAACTGTTCTCGGGGGCTTTTCTTTTTGGGAGTCTGTTCCTGGGAACCCAGGTAGACCACTTCGGACTGCGCGGGCGACGGGCTTCGATCCCGCGACCTTCACCTTGACAGGGTGACGAGCTAACCGTGCTGCTCCACGCCCGCAGTGTGCTGTCCCTACTATCCTAACCCTAGTCGGCGCTGCCCCTGCTCGCCGCCGGCCGGCGGAACCGATTGTCGGGCGGCGCGGGCCAATTCCCGGTCCCCAGCCGCCAACTCGGGTAGCGCGGACCGGCGTCAGGGCCAGGTGGCCTCGAGCACCGGCGTGAGCAAGGGCCCCTCTCCCGTGTTCGTGAGCACCATGAGTGACTGGCGGTCCTCCCGGATCGTCGACGATATCGAGACCGAACCCGGTCCGGAGTTGGACGCGGAGGTTGACGACGTGACCACCCGGTACGCCGGCGGCGCCGGAGAAACTCCGGGTGAAGGCATGGCCGCCGTGGTTCGGATATCCAACGCTCCCCCTCCCGGATCGTCCCAAGAGGCTTCCCCCACCAGGTTGCCGTTCCTCGGCGGGGTGAGCTCAAAGGCCGGACACCCCAGGCCCAGACAGGCCGGGTCATCGGTAAGCGGGTCCAGGTTGGGCAGCAGGAGCCGAACCCGGCGGTTCCCTGCGGTATAGGTGATCGCGATCTCCCGGAGGTCCAGCACCGCCGGCCGGCCGGCGATCGAGATCTCAGCCCCGCTGACGTTTCGGTCCGCGGGTAGATCCACTGGTCTTTCGGCGACCGGGAGCACGCAGTTGGTGCCCGGCGGCACGCTGGTCTCGTCGGTCACTGCGCAGACGGTTACCGCATTCTCCCCCTGGTCGATCGGGCCGCTGATGGTTACCCGCAGTTGCGGAGTGGAATTGCCGACCATCACCCGAATCCGGTCCCCGCCGGTTTCCCCTCCCGACCTCAGCCTCAGGCGGTGAACCCGTACCGTGACCTGGTCGTCGGCGTCCCCGGCACCGGCGGCCAAGGTGGGGGAAGAGCGGGCGGCCGCTCCGGATTCTTGCCGCTCAGCCCTTGAGG
>DATLGP010000257.1:0-6741 GCA_035540395.1 Actinomycetota bacterium | reverse complement strand
GTGTCGATTTGGCGGGAGGCAACGCCGCTGGGCACCGGAATCTCGGGTTCGGTGTACTCGTCGAGGCCCCGTTCGGCCGCCTTGACCAACCCGCGGAAAGCACGGTCGGCGAACTTGCCCCCGTGTTCTTCCCCGAGGTTCGCCAAAACCTGCAAAGCGAAGGCCATGACCGTCTCCGAGCGCATGCCCAGCTGGCACATCACCCGGAACAGCTCCGGCTTGCTGATCATTCTCAAAAAGAGCCTGCCCAACCGGTAGTAGCCGCCGTAGATGTCGCGGAGGGCGACCTGGTAGTCGTGCAACTCGGTGGAGCTACCCCTCGCCAGCGCGGCGCTGACCATGCCGGCGGCGAGCTTGCCCGTCTCCAGCGCGTAGTCAATTCCCTCCCCGTTGAACGGGTTGATCATGCCGGCGGCATCTCCGATGCACAAAAAGCCGTCTCCGTAGGGCTTGCGGATGCTGCCCCCAAGCGGCAGGCGAGCCGACTTGTAGGGCCCGGTGGCGTCCTCGTGGGTAATTCCGTAGGACTTGGGAAGCACGTCGATGAAGTCGTGCTGCAGCCGGCTGAGGTTTACGTTGAGTTCCTTCTTCGACGTCTGGAGCAGCCCGACACCGACGTTCATGGTCCCGTCGCCCAGAGGAAAAAGCCAGCCGTAGCCCGGAAGCAGGAGATCATCCTTTCGCAGTTCCAGCCAGGACTCGATGAAGTCGTCGTCGTGGCGATCGGTGCGGTAGTAGGCGCGAATACCCAGCCCGAGCGGGTAGGTGGGGTCCATCCGAATCCCCAATGAGCGTCCGAACGAGGAGGACGCGCCGTCGGCGACGATCGTAAAGGGGGCCAGCAAGACTCCCTGGTCCGCGTTGATCACCCCGCCGCCTTCCGCCTGCTCCTTGCGCACCCACTCGACGCCTTTCAGCGTGGACCCCTCGCGAACCGGTCCCACGGCCTCGGTCATCTCGAGCACCTCGACTCCCGCCTCGGCGGCCCGGCGGGTGATGTCGGCGTCGAGGACCGCCCGGGCGGCCACCAGGCCATTGGCGGGAAAGTTACTCAGTTCCGGCCAGTCAAGCTCCATTTCCCTGCCCGCGCCGAGGACCCTCAAGCCGCGGATGCGGTGGTAGGACTCGCTTGCCGGCCGGACGCCCATCTCTACCAGCGCCTTGGCGGCCCGGGGCGTGAGTCCGTCGCCGCATACCTTGTCCCGTCCCAGGGCCTTGCGCTCGAGCAGAGCGACCTTTAGACCGGCGGAAGCCAGCCAGTACGCTGCCGCAGAGCCGCCCGGTCCTGCTCCGACGACTATCGCGTCGTACTCGCCCAACCTGCGTGCTCCCTCCGAGATATTTGAGCAACTGCTGAAATTCCAGTCTAACGGAGGGAGATTTCAATCAAAACTGCGCTTGCGTTGCGGTTGGCGCGACCGGCGGCCGGCAGCCCGAGCACCTTCGGGCGGCCCCCGGGGTCAGATTGGGATTCAACGATGGGATAATGACCGCATGTCTGCCACAAAACGCTTCAGTCTGGCCGCGGGAGTGATCGTCATCTCGATAGTCGGGCTGGTCGTATGGTCTCTTTCGGGAACCACCTCCTACTACCGGACGCCTTCTGAGCTGACATCGGGCACCTTTGACGACAACCGCACGGTGAGGGTCGCAGGAACTGTCGTTCCGGGGTCGATCCAGGCCAGCGGAGTTACCACGCGATTTGCCGTGACCGACGGCACCTCGCAGGTAGACGTCACCACCGACGACGCTCTTCCCGACACCTTCGCCGCCGACGTCGAGGTGGTGGCAGAGGGAGCGATGCGCGCGGAGGCGTTTTCCGCCTCCAGCGTGCTGGTCAAGTGTCCCTCGAAGATGGAAGCCGAGCTGGCCGCCGACGGCTAGCCGGGCTATTGGGACGAAACACGATGCCTTCGAGTCACATTTGTCCGGCCAATAGCCTGGCGAGGCAGCCCGCGGGGGCTGCTATCAGAATGGGTGCGCCTTCGGGCGCCCCATTTCCAGGAGGGATCCGGGGACGTGGTCCCTGGACTGGACGGTGTATTAACCCTGGAGGAATCGGGCAGTGGAGATAAGCGCCGCCGGGCAGGCCATCCTGGTCGCAGCTCTCGCCTGCGCCGTATGGTCCACCCTCTCTTCCGGCCTGAGTGTTAAGGGCAACGACCGGAGGCTGGCGCTTTCCGGCGAGCGAGCCCTGTTTGCAACCGGATTCTTGATCCTGTGCGCTACGGTCCTGTTGGTGTACGCCTTCTACACGAGGGACTTCTCGCTCGTGTACGTCCACGGCTACTCCAGCCGCTCCACCTCCCCGGTTTATACGCTGACCGCTCTGTGGGCCGGCATGGAAGGGTCTTTGCTGTTCTGGACGCTTTTGAGCGCGCTCTACGCAGTTTCGGCGATCGCCGTGCAGCGCAAACGGCGACCGGACCTCACCCCGGTGGCCACCGGGACCCTGGCCGGGATCATCGCCTTCTTCATCGCCGTGCTGGTTTTCGGGGCCAACCCGTTCGACGCCCTCAGCCCGATCCCCGGGGACGGTGCGGGGCTCAACCCGTTGCTGCAGTCGCCGTTCATGGCCATTCACCCTGCGATGCTCTACCTGGGACTAACCGGTTTCGCGGTCCCCTTCGCCTTTGCAGTGGCATCGCTGGTCACCGGCCGGCTGGAGGCCGGCTGGTTCACGTCGACCCGGCGCTGGACGGTCCTGGCATGGTCGTTTTTGACCGTCGGGATCATCCTGGGCGGAGCTTGGGCCTACATGGAGCTCGGCTGGGGCGGGTACTGGGCGTGGGACCCGGTGGAGAACGCCAGCCTGCTGCCGTGGCTGACCGGGACGGCATTCCTTCATTCGGTGATGATCCAGGAACGCCGCCAGATGCTGAAGATCTGGAACGTGGCGCTGATTCTGGGCACCTACTGCCTGGCGATATTCGGGACCTTCCTTACCCGCTCGGGCCTGCTGTCGTCGGTTCACACCTTCAGCGAGTCGCCGGTCGGCAAAATGTTCCTGCCATTCCTGGCAGTGATGCTGGTGTTCGCGTTCGGCCTGCTGGGGTGGCGCTACGAGAAGCTGCGCTCCGAACGGCATCTCGAGTCCATGTTCAGCCGGGAAGCGATGTTCCTGTTCAACAACCTTCTGCTGGTGACCATTGCCCTGACCGTGCTCTGGGGCACCCTGTATCCGATCATGGTGGAGGCAGTGAGCGGAGCCAAGATCTCGGTAGGCCCCCCGTTCTTCAACACGGTGGTAGGCCCGATGGGCCTGGCGCTGCTGGCCCTGACCGGGATCGGACCCCTGGTGGCCTGGCGCCGCGCCTCCTGGCGGAGCCTGAAGCGCGAGTTGTTCCTGCCCCTGGTGGCAGGCTTCGCAACGGTGGCCGCTCTCGGCTTCAACGGGGTCCGCTCCGCGGGTGCAATGTTCGGACTGGGGCTGACGTCTTTCGTGGCAGTCGCCACCATCGGGGAATTCGCCCGGGGTGCCCGTGCCCACCGGGGCAAGGGCCTGCTGGGCTATCCCAGGGGCCTGGTTACCGTGATCTCGGGCAACCGGCGCCGCTACGGCGGCTACATCGTCCACCTGGGGGTGGTTCTCATCTGCCTCGGTATCTCCGGGACCGCGTTTCGCCAGTCCTGGTCGGGTGACATGCTACCCGGCGACTCCTTCACCATCGGCCGGTACGAGGTGACCTACGAACGTGCCCGGACGTTCACCACGGACGAGAAGGCGGTACGGATGGCGGTTATGGCGATTTCCCAGGACGGCAGGCCGGTGCGGTCGCTGACTCCTCAACGCAACATCCATCTGGCTCAGGACCAGCCCCAGTCGGAGGTCGGTCTTAGAACCACACTCTCCGACGACCTCTACCTGGTACTGACCCAGATGGATTCGACCTTCGCGGTGACGATGAGGGCCTGGGTGAACCCGCTGGTGGCCTGGATCTGGATTGGAGGGGTCTTCATGGCGCTGGGCATGCTGGTGATCCTCTCCGGCAAGCCCCCCACCCAAAGAGGGGTCAGCCCGGGCTCCGGCAGAGCCGAAAAGCCGGTACCGGTGTCGGTATGAGGTCATGGCCGGTCGCGGCGATTGTCGCCGTGGGCGGTCTGGCGCTGGGGTTTGCCCTGCTCTCCGGCCCGGATCCCAACCAGGTGCCCACCTCCGACCAGGTGGCCAACCGCATGATGTCCCCGTTCTGTCCCGGGCTCACCCTCGAGGAGTGCCCGTCGGGCCAGTCCAGCCGGGTGCGGGCCGAGATCGACCGGCTGGTCGCCCGTGGGGCAACCAACGCCGAGATCGACCGCTGGATCGTCGACAACTACGGAGAGGTGGCGCTGGCGAGGCCCGGCGGGTCCCTGGCCTGGATCACGCCGCCCCTGCTGGCGATAGCCGGTCTCGCCGCGGTCGCGCTGATCCTGCGCCGGCGGGTCAAACCTGCCGCCGGACCGGAGCCGGAGGAGCTGAGCGAGCGAGACGAGAGCCGGTTCGAACAGGACTTCGGCAGATTCCAAAAGGGGTCCGAATGACCGAGCAACTGATAGTTGGGGCCATCGCGCTTTTGCTGGCCGGCTGGATAATCCGGCCCCTTCTCGAGCGCCGAAGAGGCCTGGCGCCGCCGCCCGACGACCCGCGCACCGCCGACCTCCTCGAGGCCAAGCAGAGTGTCTACCGTTCGATCGTCGACCTGGAGATGGACCACGAGATGGGCAAGATGGACCGGGACGATTACGTGCAGCTCCGGCAGCAGAGCAAGGCGGAGGCCCTGCACATTCTTCAGGAGCTCGAAGGGGACACTTCGAACAACTCGGAGGAGTTGACCGATCAAACCCTGGAGGACGAGATCAGGGCGGCCCGGGCCCGCATGCGCCGCAAGTGAGCGGGCCGATGCGCCGTCACGGCGTTGCTCCTCGCGGTGCCTTGCCGGTTCTGGCGCTTTTTGTGGCCTTCGCGGTCTTTGTCCCCGCGCCTGCGCTGGCCGTCCCGGCATCGGGAAGGGTAGTCATGGGCACCGCCGCAGCGCCGCTGCCGGATGGCCTGAGAGTCACCGTGCTTCAAAACACCCCGGAGGGCGAGCCCCAGGGTCAGCCCACCCATGTTCCGGTGGGCCCGGACGGGACATTCAGCTTCGAGGCTGACCCCGACAAGGGCCACCTGATCGGGCTCTTCTACCGGGGGGCGGCGTACAGCCGCGTGCTGGAGCCGGGAGCCGGCGAAGGAGTGGAGCTCACAATCTTTGAAACCACCACCGACCCCTCGGTCCTGAAAATCGCCTCCGACTCGATGACCGTTCTGCAGAGCACAGCCGAGGGACAAAGCGATGTGCTGGAGATCCTCCAGCTGCTCAGGTTCCACAACGAATCGGACAGGACCTTCGTCGGCTCCGAACCACCCCCCGGCGCACCCGCCGAGTCCCCGGAACAACCGCGCGAGGTGCTCAAGCTTCCGCTTCCCGAATCCGCCTTCGATCTGGCTCCCGCCGACCCCGGCAACAACGCCGGTCTTGCCACCGCCGGCGGGCGCCTGGTGGCCACCTCGGCCCTGCCTCCCGGGGAGACCTCGGTGGCCTACCTGTTCAAGGTTAAGGTGCCGCGCTCGGGATGGCAGCTGCGCCGGGAGACGTACTACCCCACCGACCACACGGACCTGCTGGTAGGCAAGCGGCTTGAGCTCGGCGCAGCACCCGGTTTCGAGTTCGCGGAGTCGGTGGCCCTGGGAGGAGAGGAATACAACCGCTACCGCTCGGGCTCGACCAACCCCGGGGCGGTGCTCGAGGCCGACATCGGATTTGCCGGAGGCGGCTCAGCCGAGGGGGTCTGGTGGGGCCTGGGCACGCTGGTTGCGGCCCTGGGGGCGGTCTATTTTGCGGTGTCCATACGCATGCGCCGCCGAAAAGCGATTGACGCCCTTGCCGGGCAGCACGGCGACGAACCCGCCGGCGACCCGGCGGAGTCGAACCGGGAGGAGCTGATCCAGCAGGTTGCCGCACTCGACGAGAAGTTCGACTCCGGTGGGCTGGACCAGGAGTCCTACCGCGCCCAGCGTTCAACTCTGCTCGCACGATTGAGCACGCCGGCAGAGAACCTTGAGTGATCGTCCTAGAGGACGTCAGCCGTAGGTTCGGGACGACCTGGGCGCTTCACGACGTGACTTTGGGGATTTCCGAGGGGGCGACCGTTGCGCTGTTGGGGCCCAACGGGTCGGGCAAGTCCACCCTGTTGCGGCTGGCCGCAGGCATTTTGCGGCCGACCAGCGGAAGTGTCACCCTCGACGGGTCGCTTCCCCGGGAATGCAAGTCCCGGATCGGTTTCCTGGGACACGAGCCCTTTCTCTACCGGTATCTTTCAGCCGGCGAGAACCTGCGCTTCTACGCCGACCTGTACCGGGTGGATCGAGCCGTTGTCCCGGGTTTGCTGGAGCAGTTCGGGCTGGACCACAAGGGGCCGGCGCTGGTCCGCACATTCTCCCGGGGCGAGACTCAACGACTGGGGCTGGCAAGAGCGGTGCTGCACGACCCGGACTTCCTTTTGCTGGACGAGCCGTTCTCCGGTCTGGACGATGCCAGCTCCAACCGGCTCCCCGCGCTCATCTCCCGCCCCGGGCGCACGGTGCTTTTGTCGACCCACGACTCCGCCAAAGCCCGGGAGGTGGCAAACCGGCTGGTACACCTGGCCGGCGGCCGCCTGGAATCCAGCGACGCGCAACCCGGCGCCGCCGAGGGCCACCAGGTTTGAGGGCGGTGCTGGCCC